>DASVUU010000133.1:0-2194 GCA_036386935.1 Cytophagaceae bacterium
TATAAGGAATTTGAGTTTAATTGTGGATAGTGGAAAACTTGAAAAAAGTTTACCACAATCCACAAGATTTAGTATTAATAAAAATGGAATATCTAAATTTAAATTTGCTTAATAAGCAGTCCTAAAAAAGGGAGGGTTACAAGCTTATTTATTGTATCACTCGGCACAGAGATATAGGGAATATGAAGCTTCTTCAACTTTTCCTCGGTAGCTGTATTGAACCAGCCCAAATCGATTTTAATTGGGTGTAGGCTATTTTTTTTCATAGAAGCTAGCTGTGAATGCAAAGTGATGGAGGCTGAAGTTTCCCATTTTAAGTGGACGCAAAAAACTATTGTTGCATTTAGCAATATAAAAAATAATAAAAATTTATTTGTGATGTTCTGGAAGACAAATGAATTACAACAACTGAGAGAGAGTAATAAAGGTACAATAGGCACTAACCAAATTTGAGGAGTAAATCTTGGCCACCAAAAGTGCTTACTTAATACTAATCCTATAAAAACAGCTGCATAAAAGAAAATGGAGATCCACCTTAGTGATTTACTTTTAATTAGTATTAATAGTAGGAGGACACTTGATAATATAAGTGTGCCACCAAAAAATGGGCCAAATCCGGCCAATCGAGGTTTCATGGAAGTGATAAGCTTTCCACTCGTCTATATTCGGTTTAAAGGGAATGGTAATCACAGCATTTTTGCTAGTATAAGGTGCATTGCCAGGCTTGCTGAAGTATGCATAAAACAGTCTTGTTGAGATCAATTTTCCCCTCATGTTCTCTGGCGTCTCCAAAGTTTCATTTCCATCAAACCCCCGATCATCTGTTGGAAATTGTTTTGACCCTAGTACTGGATAGAAAGGTTGGTTTCTATCTATGGTGTTAGTGATGTAAGGATTATACCCATAAATTATAACTCCTAACACAGTGGCGATAAGGTTGACAAGAATAAATTTTAAGAATAAGTCCCTTTTAAAAATTACTAGGTAGAAAAATATAAATAGAGAGAATATCAAGAAAAAAACTAAGCCAGTAAATTTTGTATTGCATAAAAGTATTATAGCTAGAACGCCGATGGAGACCGAAGTTTTTCGATAATAAGAAAAATATAACGGAACAGAGACAACGTATATTAAAAGTAACAGTTATAAATTTCCATCACTTAAATAGGTGACAACCTCGCTTGACACGACAGGGTTTAGACAAACTGCTGCACTCAAAAATGAATAAACGTTAGAAAAATTATACCTCCTTAACGTTACATATATTAGTATCAGCGCTGCGAATAGAAGTATGATATTCATACTTTTTCCTCCTTCTAAATGTCCTGTCATGCTATAGAAAGCAGAGGCATAGTACCATGAAAGCTTTGGGAAATGACGAACAGAGTTGTCATTATGACCCGCAAAAGATCGCAGCGAATTTGTAAAAGGATTCCATCCGCTTTCCAAAGCATATATTGCTTCCTGATGATACCATTGGCCATCCCATGAAAAGTCAAAATAAAATAAAGCGATAGCAGTCGATATTATTGAGAGACATAGGCTGGTAAGGATGTATCTAAATCTACTAATCAAATTTTCATTCCCTTTTAATAAAAGGTATTGGGTGCTCAAGGTGCCGACAATCGACAGCTTTAGAAGGTTCTATCATTTGCGGAATAAATTTCCTAGACAAACCCTTATATCTTTCTATCTCGTTCACGCGTTCATGTTATCAAGTGAATTTTTTTAGTTGATTTTGGCATTTTCAAATCAGTTTTGTTTTTTATTAGTTTATCAAAGTTGATATTCTTTACGGACCGATATGACACTTGCTTTAACGAGAAGGGGTGTGATTTAAGAAAAATCGCACCCCTATTACAAGAAGCGTTTTGAAAGTTTAGGGAACTTATTTTTTCTTTAAGGGTAGTTACTTTAGTCTCGCACTACAGTCACACTTCCAGTTAATTTATCTGAACCATCGTTTTTATCTATGATATAATAATAAGTAGCTGTGGGAAGAGGTTGCCCCTGGGTATTAGTTCCATTCCAAAGTTTGTCATATCTTCCACTTTGGCTGTGTACTTTGTTTCCCCAACGGTTAAATATTTGAATATCAAGTTTAGGAAAATTATCTACCCCTTCAATTGCCCAACCACTGAATTTGTCATCACTGGAAGGGGTGAGGATGTTGGGTACAAATAAATCACATCCA
>DASVUU010000134.1:0-6579 GCA_036386935.1 Cytophagaceae bacterium
AACAGCAAGGCAACCGTCATCATGTTTTAATAGATTGTCCTACTTTAACGTCCATACCAAAGCTATGCCATTGTAATGTCCCGTAATGGGTGTTATTGAAACTCCTTTATTTTTAGAAATTTTATGCAAATGTGGAACCAATATACCTATTGTAGCACCAACCGGAATCCCAACCAAAATATCAGTTGGAAAATGTTGGCCCCTTCTATATCTGTAATAAGCTACTATTGAGGGTGGAATAACAGCTGCACCCCAAATAAAAGGTTTTAATTTAGAATTTGGGTGATAGTCGTTGTACACTTTAGCAACAAAGAATGTCGCGGCGGCGGCAGCAGCTGGATGGCCAGCGTAGAGTGAGTTAGTTGTTCCTCTTCTTAATTTTCGTTCCAACGGTACATTTGGATTGTAAACAAAAGGTCTTTTTCTTTCGGTAAAACTGACGCCCCAAGTATAAGCTACTGCCATGAAAGACATAGTTTCAAGATACAATGCACCGACTTTCAATGCATCCTTCTTTACGCTTTGATCAGCCAATAAAATCAGAGGTAAGGCTGTAGAAGCATATAAAGCGTAGTCAGAGTATGTTCCTGCGTTTTCATCGTGATTAAAGGTTGCACTTCGATCAAGCTTGTTAATTTTTGTTCTATCCAGGCTGATGATTTCAGCAGAGTCCAATCGCTCTTTGTTCCTTAATCTTTGCAAGCCTAGAATACTCAAAGCCGCATTCCCTAGAGTCAATGGGAGGTCTACTCCAAGTCTCAATTTGTATGGTCCTCCTTCAGTTTGCGTTTCGGAATTAACCTGTGCGAAAACTGTAGTGAAAGTATTTAATATCAATAAAATAGGAAGACAAAATCTATTCATATTTAATCCAATTTTTATAGTTTAATTAAATTAAAACCTGATAAATTAAGGAATTGTTAACCTATTTTTAATCATTTTAGGCTTTAACAAAGATTTGAAGGATCTGATTGATTATTTCTCGGGGCTGCCAGCATTTAAGAATTTATTTTAAATGATTAATAGCTTCTAAAACAAAAGTCCAAGACTAATAAATTAGCCTTGGACTTTTTAGTACGTTGTAAATATTTAGCTTTCCTCTACAACTTCTGCATCCGCATGCGTATCAGCTGTATAAGTATCAACAAACTTAAAGTCATTTAACCAATAAGCAGAACTTACCACATCCAAAATGAGCGTGTTCTTCTCTTTGCTAACGGTTTTCAATTGCCAGATGATATTTGCAGCATCTTCAAAGGTCGTACCCTTAAGTTGTTCTCCATACAATCTCTTGATAAGTACATTATCTGCCATTCCGGCTGTGAGTAATCTCAATAGGGGCGCTTCAGGATTTTGGTCGAATATTGCTAGACTCTCTGCTTCTTCATTGCTGACACTCACCTGAAATTGAACAGCTTCAGTTTTAGGAAACTTTCCATTGTAGGCAGCATGTAGCAATTGTGTAGCTTCAAAAAAGGCTTGGTGCATAGACAACTCGGGGTTTTCTTCCCAAAGTTTTTCTGTCAGCATCTGGTGACCTAGGTTTTCAATTTGTGAGCTGCTCAGAGTGTCTTCCAAAAGGTATTCTAAAACCACCTCAGCGGACTTTGCTGGTTCCATGTCCGTTAGAGACATTAGGCACATTTCTTTTAATTCGCCTTCACTTATCTCTTCCGGATTGGCATAATCCATCTTTTTTAACAATGCTTTATAATCCTCACTAGTCCAAGAGCCTGGGAGCTCGGTAAGGTTGGTAAATGATAGACGTTCGACGCTGAATTTTTTCATAAATAAATTTAATTTTAAGGGAATGGGAGCCCAAAGAACTAGGCTTAAAGGAATAGGCTCCAATTTATCAACTTTTGTTTGTTATGAGTCGCTTTAGCGATCATTCACTAAAAAATAATTTTTAGATGTGCCCGTTTCTTACTTAAGCCGCTTTTTGATTAATTGTTTCGATTTTAGGTAGATGTTCAACTCGCCTAATCTTTTTGCACAAAGGATCGCAATGGAAAACCCACAGCACCGCCAGGGCGGGGCGAGGATTTGAAATGGAGAGCCTGGTGCCGCTTTCGCGGCAGGTGCCCTAAATCCCTTTTAGGAGTATCTGCGTATGATCCTAGCTCATCGAAGGGCCTACATCACATAGAGTTTTTAGATCCTATATAAGAATTAGTATGTTTCTTCTTAATTTAGTAGGTGCGAATAGTTAAAAATAAGAATGAGTAAAGATTTAGACAACGATTCCAAAGACAAAGCTTTGGCCAAAACGAATGGCAATGGGAGTGGGGGAGACATTATACATGAGATCGTCCCTGTATCTGGCATGTATGAGAACTGGTTTTTGGAATATGCTTCTTATGTAATACTTGAAAGAGCTGTCCCTGCAATTGAAGATGGTCTAAAGCCGGTGCAACGAAGAATTTTGCATGCACTGAACGAAATGGATGATGGGCGATTCAATAAAGTAGCTAATATCATTGGGCAGACCATGCAATATCACCCCCATGGTGATGCCTCGATCGGTGATGCTATGGTCAACCTAGGTCAGAAGGACCTTTTAATAGAGACACAGGGAAACTGGGGTGACATTCGCACCGGCGATAGCGCAGCGGCACCTAGGTATATAGAAGCCAGGCTGTCAAAGTTCGCACTTGATGTTGTTTTTAACCCAAATACAACCAACTGGCAACTGTCTTATGACGGGCGAAAAAGAGAACCGGTGACCTTGCCTGTAAAGTTTCCCCTGCTTCTTGCTCAAGGGGTAGAAGGTATCGCTGTAGGGCTGTCAACAAAGATACTTCCTCATAATTTTTGTGAGTTGATTGAGGCATCAATAGATGTCCTGAAAAAGAAGAAGATTAATCTATATCCTGACTTTCCTACAGGTGGTATGATTGATGTTGCCAACTACAATGAGGGAATGAGAGGGGGCCGGGTTAGGATACGTGCCAAGATCGAGGAGATGGATAAAAAGACCTTGGCGATAAGGGATATACCATTTGGAACCACGACTACCACGCTAATAGATTCTATCATTAAGGCAAACGACTCAGGCAAAATAAGAATTAAGAAAGTTGTTGATAATACTGCGCGTGATGTAGAAATACAGATACATCTTTTACCTGGCGTTTCTCCTGATATCACCATCGACGCTTTGTACGCTTTTACAGATTGTGAAACTTCTATTTCACCTAACGCTTGTGTCATTATAGAGGATAAGCCACTGTTTATAAGCATCAATGAGGCATTAAGAATTTCCACGAAAAAGACTTTGGACCTGCTGAAGTTGGAGTTGGAAATTCGACGAGGCGATTTGCTTGAGAAGTTGTTGTTTTCATCACTGGAAAAGATATTTATAGAAAATAGAATCTATAGAAATATTGAAGAATGTGAAACCTGGGAGGATGTAATAAAAACTATTCATAAGGGCTTAAAGCCTTATAAAAAGCAATTTTACAGAGAGATCACCGACGAAGATGTTGCACAGCTAACTGAAATAAAGATAAAGAGAATATCTCGCTATGATGCCTTCAAAGCGGATGAGCAGATGCGTAAGCTTGAAGAGGACCTAAAGGAAACAGAGCACAATCTTGCAAACCTTGTGGACTATGCCGTCAGATATTTCCAAAACCTGCTTAAAAAATATGGCGCAGGTAGAGAAAGAAAAACTTTGATCAGAACTTTCGAGACTATATCTGCTACTGTTGTAGCTGCTGCCAATGCTAAACTCTATGTGAACCGTGAGGAAGGTTTTATCGGGTATAATTTGAAGAAAGATGAGTTTGTCGCCGAATGCTCAGACTTAGATGACGTCATTGTATTTAGGCGTGATGGCAAGTGCGTGGTAAAGAAGATAGGAGAGAAGGTGTTTGCTGGAAAGGATATCATCCATGTGGCTGTATTCAAGAAAGGAGACGACCGTATGGTTTACAATCTTATCTACCTAGATGGAGAGACCGGCAACTCCCTGGTGAAGCGCTTTCAAGTCATGGGCATAACCAGAGACAAGGAATATGATCTTACCAGAGGTTTTAAAGGGTCGAAGGTATTGTATTTTTCAGCCAATCCGAACGCTGAAGCAGAAACTGTCACCGTCATGCTTACCACAGGTAGTAAGGCGAAAGTAAAAGTATTCGACTTTGATTTTTCTGAAGTAGCAATAAAGGGTAGGATGTCCCAAGGAAATATCTTAACAAAACATCCCGTAAAAAAAGTGCAGTTCAAGGCGGCAGGAGTATCTACACTTGGCGGCATAGATGTCTGGTACGATGAAATAGTTGGCCGATTGAACCTAGAGCATAGAGGGGTTTTCTTAGGTAAATTTGAAGGAGAGGATAGAATATTGGTGATATACAAAGATGGAACCTATGAAATAACATCTTTCGAGACAACCAACCGGTATGAGTCAGCCAGCATCATGCATATCTCAAAGTTGGATTGCGATGCAGTGATTTCGGCAGTTTACCTAGAAGGAGAATCCAAGACCTATTATGTAAAAAGATTTAAATTAGAGACCGCTTCTATGGGCAAGAAATTTGGATTTATTTCCGAGGCTTCTGGCTCCAAACTAGCTGTTGTTACTACCGATCCTAAACCACAGATACAAATAGATTTTGCCAAGGGTAAGTACATCACTCAACCTACAGAAAAAATATACTTAGACGAATTTATAGATGTCAAAGGTTGGAAAGCTATAGGGAACAAGCTCACTACAAATAAGGTAACGTCTATAAAGTTGTTGGAGACTGTTCCAAAAGAAGAAAAGATATTTGAAGAGACCATCGAAAACTCCTTGAAAGAGTTGGAGGTGAAAGATAAGGCTGGATTGGCCGCCGGGACTACAATTGATTTAGATCCGAAAAAAGCAGGCAAAGAGAAAAAAAAAGATGATCAATTAGGTCTTTTTTGATTTAATAACTTTATCATCAGCGGGCATTTGGTAATAAGATGGGAAGTAAATTTCCATCTTAGTTCCTTTCAAATACACGCTTTCAACCTTTATTTCACCCTCAAGTTTGTCAACTATCTTTTTTATCAAATAAAGACCCAGTCCCGACCCTTTTGACTGGTCCGTTCCACGGAAGAACATGTCAAAGATCTTTGCTTGAATATCGTTCTGTATCCCTATACCATTATCTATTACACATATTTTTACACCTTTTTGATAGGAGTGAACCTTCACTTCAATATCAGATATTTCTTTTTCAGGGTTAGTATATTTGATAGAGTTGTCAATTAAGTTTTTAATTGTAGTAGATATAATGTTGTAATCGTTGTAAAAGTCTTCAGAGGTTTTAATTTCCAGGATGAAATTCAAATTTTTCATAGGATAAGCCTCCTTCAACACTTCAATACTTTCATTGATGATCGAGTAAAACTCTATTTTTTGAGGATGTATTGTCACATCGGTTACTTCGACAATGTAAATAAGGTCTTTTAAAATAGAGTCCAATCGACTAATTCTATCCGAAATAAGATTGAAATATTTTAAAGACTTCTCCTCCTTTACTTCCATTATACCAAGCTGAGTCAATCCTTTGACTGTAGATAACGGCCCTCGCAAATCATGTGACGCTCTGTATATAAAGGTATTTAGCTCTTGATTAGTTTTCTTTAATTTTTCTTCGCTTATCTTCTGTTTTTTCTGCGCACGTTTTCTCTGCTTTATCTCTACTTCCAGTCTGTTCTTTTCTTCCTGCAGTTTTGTTTGCTGCCTTTTTAAAGATTGCGTTCTAAAGCTAATAATTGAAGAGATTAATATAATACCGCAAAGACCAGCCAATGATACAAACCATGGGGTCTTCCAAAAGGGCGCAATTATTTTAAATTTATAAATTGCAGGAATTTCACACCAAGTGCCATAGCTGTTTTGGGCTTTGGCTTTAAAAGTATAATCACCAGGAGGGAGGTTGGAATAAGTTACAAAGTCCGTATTTGTAAGTAAGGACCATTCCTTTTCAAAGCCTTCCAGTTTATATTGATATTTTATCTTTTCTGGAGAGGATAGACTGATTCCAATTACATTAAAAGTAAGATGGTTTTTATTGTAAGGTAGGCTCAGGTTTTCTGGGAGCCTTGCGAGCCCTACTAAGCTGTCAGAGTATTTAGACCAATCTGTGTGCTGGTAGAAAAGTCTTAGATCGGTAATATTCATAATAGGTCCGATCAGGTTAGGTTTGTCAGTTTTGATATTGTATTTCAACAATCCACTGCTCGTTCCGAACCATATATTGCCACCGTTATCTACACTTACGGCGTTGCTATTAACCTCATCAGCTAAAAAGCCAGAATTTTTTTGATAGACAGAGAACGATTTCTTCAAGTGTTCAAATTTTGAGATACCCGTTTTATGTCCTATCCAAATGTTATTATTCAGATCCTTAGTCATGAGGTAGCAATAGTTAGATGCTATACCGTCATTTTGAGTATATTTTCGTGTAAACTTTTTACCGTCGAATATGAAGATACCTTGGCCGTAGGTGCCCACCCAGATATTTCCCTCTTTGTCCTCGGTAAAGCAATTAATGTCTAAGCCCGTGGATTCATTTGGTGAAAAATAATTAACAACCTTTCCAT
>DASVUU010000135.1:0-9977 GCA_036386935.1 Cytophagaceae bacterium
ATAACAAACTTGATCTACACCAGAAAGAAACCATCTTCAACCAGATTGATAAACTTGAACTAGATAGGAACAAAAAGCTTGAAGAAGTTTTAATGAAAGTGCTTCCCACAAGTTTTGCTGTCGTCAAAGAGACCGCTCGTAGGTTGAAAGACAATGGAGAATTGGTTGTGGAAGTGACGGAACACGACAAGAAAATAGCTGCTAAGAGAAAAGGAGTAGAGATCATCGGCGATAGGGCCCATTGGAAAAATAAATGGTTGGCTGCTGGAAATGAAGTTACCTGGGATATGCTTCATTATGATGTGCAGCTGATCGGAGGCATGGTTCTGCATCAAGGTAAAATTGCAGAGATGGGAACTGGGGAAGGAAAGACTTTAGTTGCTACGCTTCCTGCTTACCTAAACGCACTTGCTGGAAGAGGGGTACACATTGTAACTGTCAATGACTACCTGGCAAAACGTGACTCCGAATGGATGGCACCGCTTTTTGAATTCCACGAACTGACTGTTGATTGTATTGATAAACATGAGGCCAACTCTGAAGAACGCCGAGAGGCCTATATGGCAGACATCACTTATGGCACAAACAACGAATTCGGGTTTGACTACTTAAGAGATAACATGGCCAGAAGTACCGATGACCTGGTGCAGAGAAAACACCATTTTGCAATGGTCGATGAGGTCGATTCTGTATTGATAGATGATGCCAGAACGCCCTTGATCATTTCTGGACCGGTTCCACGAGGCGACGAGCATGAGTTTTACGAACTGAAGCCACGTGTCGCTAAAATAGTAGAAGCACAAAAACGGGTTGTAAGCGATTTTTTAAATATCGCCAAAAAGAAAATTGGCGAGAAAGATGAAAAAGAAGGTGGCTTGGCTTTGTTCCGCGCACACCGAGGCTTACCTAAGTACAAACCTGTCATCAAATATTTGAGTGAAACGGGTACAAAGGTTATCCTTCAAAAAACTGAGAATCATTACCTACAAGAAAGCGGCAAGATGATGCCGGAGGCAGATGCGCCTTTGTATTTCACAATTGACGAGAAAAACAACAACATTGAGCTTACTGAAAAGGGGATCGATTTTATAACAGGCGAGGGCGAAGATCCTCAACTTTTCATCTTACCTGATATCGGAACAGAACTTGTTAAACTTGAAAATGACAAGTCTTTGGATGAGGCGAGCAGGCTAGAAAAGAAAGAGATTTTGATGAGAGACTTTTCTGAAAAATCTCAACGAATACACTCTATCAATCAACTCTTAAAAGCCTATTCACTTTTCGAGAAAGATGTAGACTACATCATCGTAGAGTCTAAAGTAAAAATAGTAGACGAGCAAACGGGCCGCGTGATGGAAGGTCGTCGATATTCCGATGGATTGCACCAAGCTTTAGAAGCTAAAGAAAATGTGAAGGTGGAAGATGCTACGCAGACTTATGCGACCATTACCTTACAAAATTATTTCAGGATGTACCACAAACTATGTGGGATGACTGGAACTGCAGAAACAGAAGCCGGCGAATTTTGGGAAATTTATAAATTAGATGTCGTTGTAATTCCTACAAACAGACCAGTCGTTAGGGAAGATAGGGAAGACAAAGTATATAGAACCGTTCGTGAGAAGTTTAATGCCGTTGTTGATGAAATTGTAGAACTGACTAAAGTTGGCAGACCTGTCCTTGTCGGTACTACCTCGGTGGAAATTTCGGAATTGCTTAGCAGGATGCTTAAGATCAGAAACATCAAACATCAGGTATTGAACGCAAAGCTCCACCAAAAAGAAGCTGAAATTGTTGCTGAAGCAGGTAAGACATCAACGGTCACCATAGCGACAAACATGGCTGGTAGAGGTACTGACATTAAGTTAACTTCTGAGTCCAAATCTTCAGGAGGGCTTGCCATCATCGGTACCGAGAGACATGAGTCTCGTCGTGTCGATAGGCAATTGAGAGGTCGTGCTGGTCGACAAGGTGACCCTGGATCTTCGCAATTCTTTGTAAGTCTTGAAGACAATTTGATGCGTTTATTCGGAAGCGATAGAATCGCCAAACTGATGGTAAGAATGGGTCTTGAAGAAGGTGAAGTTATTCAACATTCTATGATCAGCAAATCCATAGAAAGGGCTCAGAAAAAGGTGGAGGAAAACAATTTTTCTACAAGAAAGCGCTTGCTAGAGTATGATGATGTGATGAATTCTCAACGAGAAGTTATTTACAAAAGAAGAAGAAATGCCCTTTTTGGAGAAAGACTGCAATTAGACATTCTCAATATTTTGTATGATACCTGTGACGATATTACCATTGCAGGAAAGGCTGCTGAAAATTATGATAATTTCAAATTGAATGTAATCAGTAAATTAGGTTTCAATCCTAGTCTTACTGAAAACGATTTCAACACTTTGAAACCTCACGACTTGACTGAAAAAGTTTACAACGAGGCTTTGAGTGTCTATGGCAATAAAATTAAGCACCTCATTGAAAAGACCTTTCCAGTTTTTGGAGAGATTGCTCAAAGAGGAGCTCACATTGAGAACGTGGTAATACCATTTTCTGACGGCAGAAGACAAATTGCAGTAAATGGCGAGCTGAAAAAAATGGTACAACCAGATTCTTCAGAATTGCAAAAGGCATTTGAGAAGTTTACTTCCTTGGCCTTCATTGACATGGCTTGGAAAGAGCATCTACGTGATATGGATGATCTAAAGCAGTCTGTTCAAAATGCAGTGTTTGAGCAAAAAGACCCATTGTTGGTTTACAAATTTGAAGGTTTTGAACTATTCAAATCGTTCATTGCGAAGGTAAATGAAGACACAGTTAGCTTCCTATTTAAGGGAGATATCCACGCAGACGAGCCAGAGCAGTTAAGGGAAGCCCGACCAGTAAGTAGACCGAAACAAGTATTAAAAGAGAAGAAAGAGGAGGCGCACTCGGTTTTAGGAGCTCCTAATGTGAGTGAAAATAGGCCTCCTGTAGAGCGTGAGCGAATTGCTCCGTTGAGGTCAGAGAAGGTTGCGAATCGCAACGATAGGGTTTCTGTACAATACATGGATGGTAGCATCAAGAAAGATGTAAAGTTCAAAACCATTGAGGAGGATTTGCAAAATAATAGATGCGTAATAATTGAAGATTAATATATTAGAATAGTATCTAAAGCATTTAGCTATGATTCGGAATAAAAACCTTCTTCTTGCTGTATTTTCGATGAATCTACTACTAGGTGCGTGTACGCCAAGTCAGTCTCAGC
Organism: Cytophagaceae bacterium; assembly: GCA_036386935.1. Lineage (GTDB taxonomy): Bacteria > Bacteroidota > Bacteroidia > Cytophagales > Cytophagaceae > DASVUU01. Next base: position 3,245 of record DASVUU010000135.1, read on the forward strand.
GCTCAAGTACTGCTTCTAATACATCAAGCAAAGGTGATTACAATGAAGACCTCTCAACTGTTCGTCCTCGATATGGAGGTTCCAAGGAAGAGGTTGTAAAGGAACAAGGAACTAATGTAAAAGCGGTCACTCCTTCGAATGACATTACCAAAGGACTGAATTCCAAAATCGATTCTATTGCGGTAAAGAACAAAAAGATAAAAATCGCTGAAGGCTTTCGTATCATGGTTTATACTGGGAGCAGCAGTGAGGAGGTTAGAAAGATCAAAGACCAGGTTAGATTGCTATTGCCAGGAGAGCCGGTTTATGATCAATACCGACAACCTACCTTTAGAGTGAAAGTCGGTGATTGTTTTAATAGGATCGAAGCAAATAATCTTTTGGTTTCTCTACAAAAGGACTTTCCCAACGCGATTATAGTACCGGACCAGATCAATATTCATAAAGAATAAATTATTTTTACTAAAATCTTAAATGGATTTATCCGAAAAAATAAAATCCCTCGCTTCTTCTTATTGGACCGAAACGGTCGCCGACCGTAGGCACCTACATCAAAATCCTGAGCTTTCCTTTGAAGAATTTAATACTGCTGCCTACGTTGCCGCCAAGCTAAGATGCTTTGGTATCGAGACAACTGAAGGTGTTGCTAATACCGGAGTTGTTGGATTAATTAAAGGTAGAAACCCAGATACTAAAACCATTGCCTTGCGTGCTGACATGGATGCTTTGCCAATCACAGAGCAAAATGCAGTTCCTTATAAATCAAAAAATGAAGGTGTCATGCATGCTTGCGGCCATGATGTACACACGTCTTCGTTACTTGGAACAGCACGGATTTTACAGGAGCTTCATCAATCTTTTGAGGGAAGTGTAAAGCTTATTTTCCAACCTGGCGAAGAAAAAATTCCAGGGGGAGCTTCGTTGATGATCAAAGAAAAGGTACTAGAAAATCCTGCTCCTTCGAATATTTTAGGGCAACATGTTATGCCCTCCATTCCTGCTGGTAAAGTTGGTTTTCGGGAAGGAATGTATATGGCAAGTGCTGATGAAATATACATTACTGTAAAAGGGAAGGGTGGCCATGCGGCTATGCCAGATAAAAATATTGACCCTGTTCTTATTGCGTCTCATATCATTGTAGCTTTACAGCAAATTATAAGCAGAAACTGCGATCCTAAGATCCCTGCTGTATTATCGTTTGGGAAATTTATTGCAAATGGTGCAACAAATGTTATTCCCGATGAAGTAAAGATAGAAGGCACTTTCCGCACCTTAGATGAAGTATGGAGAAAGGAAGCTCATATTAAAATGAAAAAGCTTGCGGAAGCCATGGCAGAGGGGATGGGCGGTTCCTGTGAATTTACCATTCTAAACGGATATCCTTTCCTGAAGAATGCTCCAGAGCTGACAAGAAGAATGAAACAATTTGCAGTGGAATATTTAGGCGAAGAGAATGTATTGAATCTAGATTTATGGATGGCAGCAGAAGATTTTGCTTTCTATTCACAAGTAATTGATTCTTGCTTCTACAGATTAGGCGTCCGCAATGAAGCCAAAGGAATAATCTCAGGGGTTCACACTCCTACTTTTGACGTAGACGAAAATGCTCTGGAGACTGGTTCAGGCCTTATGGCATGGCTGGCGATCAAGGAATTAGAAGAGCTTAGATAAAATTTTCACCTATTTCAACTTTTTTAACATTTATTTGTAACCCTGTAGCAAAGCATACGTTACAATCAATAGTAATTTTGTTTTCATATTTTTTGTTTAAAGTAAGTTTTAAGAGTTATTACATGTTTTCTTATGCCAGTTTCTGGCATAAGGAGCTTGTAGTAAGTTTCTCCTTCTCACAATTCCCATTGAAATAGTTTAAAAAATTCCCTATTGCCATTCTATTGTATTAATTTTAATCTTGATTTGAAACTCTAAGCAACGATTATCTAGTTGTGTCAAAATTTTCTTAGCACGATTACTATACTTCAGTGAAGCACCATTTTCGTTTTCCCTCGTTATATCTTCTATCATTCATTTTACTTTTCACTTTTAGCTGCAAAAGTTACAAAGCCGTTGCCCCAGAGGAAAAATATATCCCATTTACCATTTATCCTGAAATATCAGAGGTGAATATTCCTGTGGAGGTAAGCATCCCGGGCATGGAAAGATCCATCAATAATATGATCACTGGCTTGCTTTATGAAGACAACGATTTGGAAAATAATGGAGGCGACGACCTTATGCTTAAGGTTTGGAAACAGGATAAGATTACTATTGATGTGAAGCAGAATAATGTATTTTATAATATCCCTCTAAAACTTTGGATCAAGGCTGGATTTAAGATAGATAAGTTTGGTATAAAATTTTCCCAATACAACGAAGGGGAGTGCGCACTTACGCTTAAGTTTAAAAGCAAAGTAGGACTTGATTCATTGTGGAGAGTCACCACTTCCACTGAGGCGAATGGCTATGATTGGATCACTAAACCCACTATTAAAATAGGCACATTTGACATGCCCATTACTTTTTTAGCCAATCAAATACTAAAATCTCAGCAGGGAAGAATAGCAGGTATTATAGATAAGCAGGCTGCAGCTCACCTGGACATAAAGAAGTATGTCGAAGAAGCTTGGAATAAGATACAGCAACCTCTAAAAATATCTCAAAAACCGGAAGCTTGGTTATCGCTCAAGCCTGTCCAAGCGACAATGACTCCCTTCGACGGTAAAACGGGCAAAATAAGTTCTTCAATCGGATTGCAGGCCTTTGCTCAAAGTGCTATTGGGCCAAAGCCAGTTCCAAATTTGACACCATTGTCTACACTTAAGGTAATGGACAAAACGATCAATCAATTTTCCATCTCCCTTATTTCTGACATATCTTATGATTTTGCAACAGAGATGGCAAAGAATAATCTAGTCGGACAGACATATACCTTCAAAAACGGCAAGTACAAAATTGAAGTGAAGGACTTAAAGATATACGGTAGCGGGCCAAAGCTTGTAATTGACGTGTTGGTCGATGGAAGTTTGAAAGGCAATGTTTATTTGAGCGGAATCCCTAAGTATAATGCTGAAAAATCTTTGCTCACCCTTGATCAATTTGACTACGATTTATCTACGAAAAATCAATTGTTAAAATCTGCAGACTGGCTTAGCCATGCGAATTTCGTAAAAAAGATTGAACCCTATTTTCAATATTCCTTGGAGAAGGACATCAATAAATCCAAAGAAATGATCCAAAAGGCGATCACACAGAATCACATTTCAAAAAACGTTATCCTGAATGGAAGCATCACTGACCTTTTGCCTAAAGAAGTAATCATAACCCCCGAAACTATTAAGACCGTGGTCAATGCCAAAGGACTTTTAGAGGTAAAAATTGATGGACTTGATTGAGATGAAACTTCTATGGTTTCATATTGTTGAAATAAGCAGTTGTAAAAAATTAATCATAAAGTGAAACCTGGAGAACTCATTAAACTTTACCAAAACGATGGTTTCATCTCAACCATTCTCAATGAATTGAAACCCGCCTCAAGGGTTCAAGTCAAGGGATTTACAGGGAGTATAGATGCCATCTTTTGTGCCACGGCTCGAGTCTCCATGGAAGATAACATTGTCATTGTCCTTCATGATAAAGAAGAAGCAGCCTATTTTCTCAATGATATACAGAATCTATTGCCAGAGCAAGAAATACTGTTTTTCCCAGCTTCCTATAAAAGACCTTATAAGTTTGAAGAGGTAGAAAATGCGAACATCCTTACCAGGGCGGAGGTTTTAAATAAGATAAATAAGGCTGCAAAAGGCGAAATCGTCGTTACCTATCCGGAAGCGCTGACTGAGAAGGTCATTAATAAAAAGTCTCTTTTACAACATACTTTCACCGCTTCGGTCGGCGAAAAACTTGATATAAATTTTATTGCAGAATTGCTTCATACCTATGATTTCGAGAAATCGGATTTTGTATATGAAGCAGGCCAGTATTCTATCCGTGGGGGAATCATGGATATATTTTCATATTCAAATGATTCGCCTTTTCGGATCGAGCTTTTTGGTGATGAAATTGAGAGCATCAGAACATTCGACCCGAATACTCAGCTTTCAATAGCAAATGAAACTTCTATATCTATTATCCCAAATATTCAAACTAGACTATTACAAGAAAGTAGGGAGTCTTTTTTCAATTATATTTCACCAAAGTCAAAACTTTTCTTTAAGGATGTTTCTCTCACAATAGAGATTATTGAGAAATATTTCAGCAAATGGTCAGACCACTTCGAATCTCTAAAAAAAGGAAGTGGAGCAGAAGGCTTGATCAAAAGTCCTTCAGGCTTATTTGAGAATGAGGACTCATTTTTAAAATCAATCGATCCGTATTCCATCGCTGAAATTGGAAATAGATTTTATTTCAGCCCTAACAAGGAATTTGTCTATAAGGCCAAACCTCAACCATCTTTCAATAAAGAATTTTCTCTGCTAGTTCAGGATCTGAATGAAAAGCAAAGTGCAGATTACACAAACATCTTGGTCGCCGATTCTTTCAAGCAAATAGAAAGGCTCACTACTATTTTTGAGGAATTAGATCCTTTTCTAAAAGTCCAATCCCTGAGCATCTCTTTTAGGCAAGGATTTATTGACGAGAACTTGAAGGTTGCTTGCTATACAGACCATCAAATCTTTGAACGCTTTCATAAAAACAAATCCAGAGAAAAATTTTCCAAGTCCAAGTCTATTACCTTAAAAGAGTTGAGGACTTTACATCCTGGTGATTATATTACCCACGTAGACCATGGCGTTGCAAGATTCGCAGGTTTGGAAAAAGTAGAAGTAGGAGGGAAGCAGCAAGAAGCAATTAGATTGATATTTCGCGACGACGATTTATTATACATAAGCATTCACGCCTTACATAAGATTTCCAAGTTCAGCGGGAAAGAAGGAACACCACCACCCATGAGCAAACTGGGCTCGCCGGAGTGGGAAAATAAAAAGAAGAAAGTAAAGAAACAGGTAAAAGACATCGCCAAAGAATTGATCAGTCTTTATGCCAAGAGAAAGTCTGCGCCCGGTTTTCCTTTTACCAAAGACACCTTTCTTCAGGCAGAGTTGGAGTCTTCTTTTATTTATGAAGATACTCCTGACCAGGCCAAAGCAACGGCAGATGTGAAAGAAGACATGGAACAGCCGCACCCGATGGACAGGCTGGTATGCGGGGACGTGGGTTTTGGGAAGACAGAGGTTGCTATTAGAGCAGCGTTTAAAGCAGTTTGCGATAACAAGCAAGTGGCTGTCCTTGTGCCCACTACAATTTTGGCCATGCAACATTTCAAAACTTTCCATGAGAGGCTTTCTAAATTTCCATGCCTAGTTGAATATGTAAACAGGTTCAAAACCAATCAACAAATAAAAGAAACGTTGAAAAGGGTAGCAGAAGGAAAGACGCAAATTTTGATAGGTACGCATAGGATAATAAGTAAGGACATTAAATTTCAAGATCTTGGGCTTCTCGTCATTGATGAGGAGCAAAAATTTGGCGTGAAGGTGAAGGAGAGGTTAAAAGAATTTAAGGTAGATGTCGATACTCTTACGCTCACCGCTACACCAATCCCGAGAACCTTGCATTTTTCTTTGATGGGTGCGAGAGATTTATCTATCATAGCTACTCCTCCGCCCAATAGGCAACCAGTGACTACAGAGATTCACATGTACAATGAAGAAATTGTACGAGATGCGATTAGGTATGAATTGAAAAGAGGAGGCCAGGTGTTTTTTGTACATAACCGTGTGAAGGACATCGAGGAGATGGGAGATATGGTGATGAGACTAATTCCCGATGCGAAAGTTGGTGTCGCTCACGGCCAAATGGAGGGGGATAAACTTGAAAAAGTAATGATGAAGTTTGTGGAGGGGGACTACGACGTGCTTGTTTCTACAAATATTATTGAATCTGGTCTTGACATTCCGAATGCAAATACCATCATAATAAACCGGGCTCATATGTTTGGACTTTCGGACCTTCACCAGATGAGGGGCAGAGTAGGGCGTTCAAACAAAAAGGCCTTCTGCTATCTTCTTACCCCACCTGTATCGACACTGCCGTCAGATTCTAGAAAGAGATTGAGTGCCTTAGAAGAATTCTCTGATTTAGGCGACGGGTTCAAAGTTGCGATGAGAGATCTGGATATTCGGGGAGCTGGGAATTTGCTAGGTGCAGAACAAAGTGGTTTCATCAATGACCTTGGATTTGACATGTACCACAAGATCTTAGACGAAGCTATCCAGGAATTGAAACAGACAGAGTTCCAGCAATTGTTCATGAAAGAATTGAGTCAAATAGATTTAAAGAAAATTGTACCGGAGTGTGTGCTGGAAACTGACCTTTCTATCTTGATACCCGAAAATTATGTAAATAATACTTCGGAAAGATTAGGTCTGTATTCTACACTGGACAATATTAAAGATGAAGTGGAGTTAGAAGCTTTTGTAAGCAGTCTTAGAGATAGATTTGGGCCGATTCCTCAGGAAGTCAATGACCTTATTAAGACTGTTAGAGTTCGATGGTTTGCGCAGAAACTTGGTTTTGAGAAGGTTACTTTAAAAAATGATTCAATGAAGGGTTATTTTGTCCCATCTACTAATGAAGTCTATTATAAATCAGAGGTTTTTGGAAAGATTTTATTGTGGGTACAGAAACACCATAAAATTTCTAGATTGAAAGAATTGAATAAAAAGTTGATATT
>DASVUU010000136.1:0-4102 GCA_036386935.1 Cytophagaceae bacterium
GTATGAATTTCAAAACTTTTACCATTTACTCCCTTGCCTGTACATTGCTTTTCTCTTGCGTAACGCGAAAAAAATACGATGACCTAACCCAAAAGAAATCTAGATTAGAGACTGAAAAGGCGGAATGCGATGGGGTCCTTCAGTCCTTGTCGGCAGAAAAGGAACGATTAAATGACCAGATAGAAAAGCTCACGGTGGAAAACACTGCGTTGAAGAAAGACAGTACAGAGACAGGAATATTTCTTAGAACTTCCCAACGGAATTATGCCCACTTAAACGAAACTTATGAAAAGCTATTGAAAAATCAGGATCGTTTACAATCAAACAGTGCCGCGGAATTATCGCGACGGGAAAGAGACCTTCTTAGCTCGGAAAAGCAGATCAATGAGCTGAAGGGAGATCTTAGTTTAAGAGAAGAAAAATTAAAGGAGCTCGAAAAAGTATTGGCAGATAAAGACAAGGCAGTAAACGAATTAAAGGATAGAGTATCTAAAGCACTTCTAAATTTTAAAGAAAAGGACCTCACTGTGAATGTCAAAAATGGCAAAGTATATGTCTCCCTCAACGAACAGCTTCTTTTTAAATCAGGAAGTACTGAAGTTGATCCAAAAGGTGCGGAAGCCCTAAAAACTCTTTCAACTGCTTTGAAAAATCAGGACGATGTCTCTGTAACCGTGGAAGGGCATACCGATGATGTGCCAGTTGGAAAATTAGCAGGGGGAGCAAAAGACAATTGGGATTTGAGCGTACTGCGTGCAACCTCTATTACCAAGATCTTAGTTGCGGCTGGACTTAGTCCTAGTAAAGTTGTACCATCGGGCCGCGGAGAGTTCTCCCCTGTTGCTGAAGGAAAGACGGCGGAAGCCCGACAAAAAAATAGGCGAACAGAAATAATTCTGACACCGAAGCTTGACGAGCTTTTCAGGCTGCTTGACAATAAATAAAAGGTTTTTGCCCTGTAGTATACTATTTATTTTTTGTGTACTACACAATTGCTTACCTTTGCAAACTCTAAAATAATTTAATGACCTATCTCTTTAAAGTATTGTAGTTAATACCGTAATATTAATCTAATAACAAATGAAACTTTCAGAATTTAAATTTGCCCTCCCTCCCGAACTTCTTGCCATGTATCCCTCTGAGCAAAGAGATGAATCAAGATTAATGGTTGTAGATCGAGCGACGGGAGAAATTGAACATAAAATCTTCAAAGATTTAGTCGACTATTTCGGTGATAAAGATGTGTTTGTAGTAAACAACACCAAAGTATTCCCCGCTAGACTATATGGAAATAAAGAAAAAACAGGTGCTAAAATAGAAGTTTTTTTACTCCGCGAACTGAATGCTGAAGCCCATCTTTGGGACGTTTTGGTTGATCCGGCCAGAAAAATCAGAGTTGGAAATAAATTATATTTCGGCGATGGCGATCTAGTAGCTGAAGTTATTGACAACACTACTTCGAGAGGTCGCACAATTCGTTTCCTATTTGACGGTACCGATGAGGAGTTTTACAAGACTATCGATACCTTAGGAGAAACTCCACTTCCTAAATACATTAAAAGGAAATCTGAGCCAGAAGATAGAGATCGTTACCAAACTATCTATGCCGAACACACAGGCGCTGTGGCAGCTCCGACAGCTGGATTACACTTTACTAAAAGTGTAATGAAAAGACTTGAGATCAAAGGTGCAGATTTTACGCCAATCACACTTCACGTTGGTCTTGGAACTTTCCGACCTGTAGACGTCGAAGATCTTACCAAGCACAAAATGGACTCGGAAAATTTCAATGTTCCTGAGAGTACAGCCCTAAAAGTAAATGAAGCCTTGGATGCTAAGAAGAGAGTGTGCGCAGTTGGAACGACCTCAATGAGAGCATTAGAATCTTCTACTTCAGCTAATGGGAGATTGAAGCCAAATGAAGGATGGACTGATAAATTCATTTTTCCTCCTTACGATTTTAAGATCGCAAACGCATTGGTGACTAATTTTCACATGCCCGAGTCTACCCTACTTATGATGACTTGCGCATTTGGAGGATTTGACTTAGTTATGAAGGCTTATAAGCTTGCCATAAAAGAAAAATACCGCTTCTACAGCTATGGGGACGCGATGTTGATTTTATAAGAAACCCTTATTAAAACAGAGCTTCCTAATGGAAGCTCTTTTTTTTATGAATAATCTCAATCTATTTGCCATAATAGTTGCTGGCGGCAGTGGAAGCCGGATGAAAAGCAACCTGCTTAAACAGTTCTTGCCAATTGGGGGATTGCCGATCCTCATGCATACCATCAATAGATTTCTTGACTACCCAAAGACCATTAGAATAATTCTTGTTCTGCCAGAACAGGAAATAGTAACCTGGGGAAACCTTTGTCAGGTCTACAGCTACGAAAATAAAGAGGTCAAAGTGGTGGTAGGTGGAAAAAGTAGATTCCAATCTGTAAAGAATGGATTGAATAGCATCAAAGAAACGCAGGGATTGGTTGCAATTCACGATGGTGTGAGGCCATTCCTAAATAAAGCTACCTTAGACAATGCCTTCAAAACCGCTTTTGAAAAAGGCAATTCCATCGTGACCGTCCCGTTGAAAGATTCCATTAGATTTGTAAACGGCGACGATAATAAAGCGCTAGATAGAAACAACTATCAACTGGTACAAACGCCACAGACCTTCGATCTTGCTTCAATAAAGAGTTCTTACAATAGCGAGGAGTTGCCCCACTTCACTGATGATGCAAGTGTTGCAGAAAATGCTGGGGAAAAAATCACCACCATATTAGGGTCATACGAAAACATAAAGATAACTACGCCAGAAGATTTAGCTTTGGGTGCCGCAATTATCAAAAAATTTCAATACTAGGTGAAGAAAAAATTTAGGAGAAACCTAAGATTCAACCCAGGCTCTCCTATTTTTTTTAATATTCGTCTTCGTTAAAAAAGAAATCGTCTTTGGTAGGATAGTCCGGCCAAATCTCTTCAATGCTTTCATACGGTTGTCCATCATCTTCAAGCTCCTGAAGATTTTCTACAACTTCCATTGGTGCGCCTGATCTGATAGAGTAATCTATCAACTCATCTTTAGTAGCTGGCCAAGGGGCATCTTCTAAATATGAAGCTAATTCTAATGTCCAATACATAGTATTACCTGTTTAATTTTCCGCAAAAATAAAATATTATTTAACAATACAAACTTTTTATTTTCAAAGTAATGCACATCTTTTTTAGAAAGCCCTGTATTGCTCACTAACAGGCATTGTACTTTCTACATTATGTTCTCATATTTGCAGAATATTTTTCAAATCTACTATGAGCAGTGAAACAATTATATTTTCAATGGCAGGGATCAACAAAGTCTTCCCTCCAAAAAAGCAAGTATTAAAAAATATTTATCTCTCATTTTTCTATGGTGCCAAAATAGGTGTTTTAGGACTTAATGGATCAGGGAAATCCTCTTTGCTAAAGATTATTGCAGGCATGGACAAAGATTTTCAGGGAGACCTGGCTTTTTCTCCAGGGTATACAGTGGGAATACTTGAGCAAGAACCCAAATTAGATCCCGAGAAAACGGTAAAAGATATTGTAGAAGAAGGCGTGCAAGAGGTTGTTGACCTTTTAAAAGAGTTTGACGACATCAACCTAAAGTTTGCTGAGCCAATGTCAGACGACGAGATGACGAAGCTTATAGAACGACAGGGTGTAGTTCAGGAAAAACTTGATCATGTTGGGGCGTGGGAACTAGACAATAAGCTAGAAAAAGCAATGGACGCCCTCCGCACCCCCCCTTCTGACGCCAAAATAGGCAACCTCTCAGGAGGTGAAAAAAGAAGGGTAGCTCTGTGTAGATTGCTGTTGCAAGAGCCAGACATCTTACTTTTAGATGAGCCAACCAATCACCTTGATGCAGAATCTGTTCTCTGGTTGGAGCTTCATTTGAAACAATATAAGGGTACCGTCATAGCTGTTACCCATGATAGATACTTCCTAGACAACGTCGCAGGATGGATCCTTGAGCTTGACCGTGGTGAAGGCATTCCTTGGAAAGGCAATTACTCCTCATGGCTAGAACAAAAACAACAGCGATTGGCTAAAGAAGAAAAAA
>DASVUU010000137.1:0-8920 GCA_036386935.1 Cytophagaceae bacterium
AGAGAAGCCTTCTTGTCATTGACGGGCGAGCGGAAGACTTTGGAAAGAATACAAAGCATTTTAACGACTGGCAAACCGTTAAGAAATTAAGAAGGCCGCTTTAGAAGAGCCAATTAAAATAATAGTCTTCGACAGATTATAAAATAAAACAAAAGCTTTAAAACATAAAGATATGGACGTTTACATAGTAGCAGGTTATAGATCAGCGGTAGGCAAGGCTCCGAGAGGATCTTTTCGTTTCCATAGGCCGGATGACCTCGCGGCCGAAGTGGTGAAATACCTTGTATCCACCATCCCAAATCTTGACAAAGAGAGAATAGATGATGTGATCGTAGGAAATGCAACTCCTGAGGCGGAACAAGGCCTCAACATTGGTAGAATGATTTCTTTATTGGGTCTTGATACTTATAAAGTTCCAGGAATGACTGTGAATAGATACTGTTCTTCAGGTATTGAAACCATAGCTATTGCGGATGCAAAAATAAAAGCCGGCTACGCCGATTGTATTATAGCTGGGGGGGTGGAGTCGATGAGTACGATACCATTTGGCGGATGGAAGCTTGTTCCAAATTTGGATGTTACTAAAGTACATGCAGATTACTATTGGGGAATGGGCCTAACGGCTGAAGCTGTAGCCAATGAATATAAGGTATCCAGAGACGAGCAAGATGACTTTGCCTTTCATTCACACAAAAAGGCAATCAATGCCATAAAAACCGGTGTTTTCAAAGATGGAATAGTGCCAATACATGTGAAAGAGACATATTTGGACGAGAATGAAAAGAAGAGAACCAAAGAGTACGTGGTTGACAATGATGAGGGACCGAGAGCTGATACCTCAACAGAGGCACTCGCAAAATTAAAGCCTGTGTTCGCAGCCAATGGATCTGTCACTGCGGGTAATTCATCCCAAACATCTGATGGTGCGGCATTCGTTCTCCTAATGTCAGAAAGAATGGTAAAAGAATTGAATGTAACTCCAATTGCTCGCTTGGTATCTTATGCAGTAGCAGGTGTAGAACCAAGGATAATGGGTATTGGACCAATAGCCGCAATACCAAAGGCAGTAAAAGCTTCAGGTTTAAAGCAAGATGATATAGACCTGGTTGAATTGAATGAAGCGTTCGCTTCCCAGTCCATTGCAGTAATAAGAGAAACCGGACTTGATCCCGAAAAGGTAAATGTGAACGGTGGCGCGATTGCCCTAGGTCATCCACTTGGCTGCACTGGTGCGAAGCTTTCTGTTCAAATATTCAACGAACTAAAAAGAAGGGATAAGAAATACGGTATGGTGACCATGTGCGTTGGAACAGGACAAGGCGCGGCAGGTATATTTGAGATGCTATAAATTAGGCACTAATAACAAGGGAAGTACAACAGCAAATAAAACATCTAAACTTTTTAAAAAAATGGCAACTATCACAAAAAAAATCAGAGGTGGGGAATTTGTAATTAAGGATACCGATGCGTCGGACATTTATATCCCAGAGGAAAGAGATGAAGAGCAAAGGATGATGGCCGATATGGCTAAAGATTTTTTAAATGCTGAAGTAATTCCCCACATGGACAGAATTGACCAGCAAGAAGGAGGTTTTATGGAGGGCTTGCTTAACAAGGCCGGTGAGCTTGGTTTGCTAGCCACCTCTATTCCTGAGAAATATAACGGTTTTGGGAAAGATTTCAACACCTCTCTGTTAATGACGGAAATAGTTGGAGGAGGATATTCGTTTGCTGTTGCATTGGCAGCGCATACGGGTATCGGAACCCTACCAATATTATACTTTGGAACCGAGGAGCAGAAGGAAAAGTATCTGCCAAAACTTGCCACCGGTGAGTGGAAGGCCAGTTATTGTCTCACCGAACCAGGGTCTGGCTCGGATGCATTAGCCGCAAAATCAAAGGCAGTACTCTCTGAGGATGGCAAACATTATATAATCAATGGGCAAAAAATGTGGATCACGAATGCCGGATTCGCCGATGTATTTATCGTTTTTGCTCAGATTGACGGGGATAAATTTACAGGATTTATAGTAGAAAAGGGAGAAGGGCTGACTCTTGGTAATGAAGAGCATAAAATGGGGATAAAAGGATCCTCCACGAGACAAGTGTTTTTTAATGATTGTAGAGTTCCCGTCGGGAACGTCTTAGGGCAAATAGGTAAAGGGCATTTAATCGCCTTCAATATTTTAAACATAGGTAGAATAAAACTATGTGCAGCAACTTTGGGAGGCGCAAAACGAACGAATACCCTAAGTATTCAATATGCGAAAGAGCGCGTTCAATTCAAGCAACCAATTTCAAACTTTGGAGCAATACAGCACAAACTTGCAGAACAAGCACTACAAATATATGCATGTGAGTCAGCGATGTATAGGGCAGGGGCTGATATACAATCTGCAGAAGAAAAGTATGCCTCAGAAGGTAAATCATACGAAGAAGCCTTGCTTGCTGCAGCTCAAGAATTTGCCATAGAATGTGCGATTTTAAAGGTTGCTGGATCGGAAGTACTCGACTACGTTGTAGATGAGGGTGTTCAGATCTTCGGCGGTTATGGTTTCTCGGCAGATTACCCGATGGATAGGGCCTATAGAGACTCACGAATCAACAGGATTTTCGAAGGAACCAACGAAATCAACAGACTCCTTACAATGGATATGTTTTTCAAGAAAGCCATGAAAGGTGAATTGGACGTAATGGGACCAGCCATGGGAGTCCAAAAAGAATTAATGGGAATTCCAGATTTCGGCGAGGAAGAGGGAGGTCTATTCACGGCGGAGAAAAAGGTGATAAAAAATATGAAAAAGGCGCTGCTAATGACCGCTGGAGCCTCTGCACAGAAATTTATGCAGAACCTAGCTCAAGAGCAGGAATTGCTGATGAATATGGCAGATGTTGCAACTTTAACCTACTTGGCAGAATCGGCACTATTAAGAACAGAGAAGTTGATAGGAATAAGAGGAGAGGAAGCTTGCAAGACCCATATTGATATGGTTCAAGTTTATATCAATGATGCGGCGGAAAAGATTAATATAGCGGGAAAAAATGCAATCAATTCCTTTGCCACCGGCGATGAACAAAGGATGATGTTGATGGGCTTGAAGAGGTTTACTAAAACGACTCCAATTAACACAAAAGAGGCTAGAAGAAGAATTGCAAAAAATTTAATTGATGCGAACCAATATCCATTCTAGGTGGTTACAATATTGAGTAAGTAATAATTTTAGATGGTTTAGTTTTTGGCTTCGGGGCTTTTAGCCCCGAAGCTTTTTGTTTGCCTTATTTTTTCTCCGCTTTGCAAGACCGCTTTCTAAGTCTTTTATCCTCTTTCAAGTCATTAAATAAAAGGACCAGATCTCCTGCTTTAATAATGCACCGTTAGTTCATTTCCAATATGATCAAAGCTCGGGTGTAGCTGTTGTAAAGTGCCTGACAATAGCAAAATGAAAAAAAGGGAACTAAAAGGAGCTTCGAAATAGCATTTGTTTAATTGCTAATTGACTTATAAGTAATAAATTACTTATTTCGTCCACTCAAAACTGTCAAATACTTTTTAACTCAATCAAAAAACTATGCTCAGAAAATTATTGATCCTGGCTCTAGCCTCAGGATCCTCGCAAAGCTTCTCCCAAATCAAAATCAACGAATTCATGACAGGCGGCAAGGAAAAGGCGTCCGAAGAATTTATCGAATTGTACAACCCAACGGATATTGCAATTAATCTAAAGGGATGGAAAATATTATATCGAAGTAGCGCCGGTAAAAACGAAACAGAATTATTCACCTGGAAAGGAGATTTTTTATTAAAACCCAAAGACTTTTTTATAGCAGCAAGCGAAGAGTTTCCAGGAAAAAAGAATGGAAAATTGAAAGATAATTTAAGTGGTACATCAGGTGCCATTGGACTAAGAGACAGCAAGGATAGCCTTAGAGAGTCGGTAGCGTATGGGAAAGTCAACGCAGATAATATTTTTATAGAAAAAAGTGCTTGCGATGCGCCCAACAAAGCCACTTCAATGAGCCGCTTGCCGGACGGAAAAGATACAGATGATAATTCATTGGATTTTGTAAACACAAAAACACCAACACCAGGCGACCTGAATACCTCAACCGTTACATCGACAGCGACCATTGAGAATAACGATGGCGTCGAATTCATTCAATCATCGCAATCTGTTATCAGTGTAAATTTCAAAGATGCCTCTCCCAACAATGAGATAGGTATCTTTAACAATTTCGGAGTGCTCCTTTCATCCCATAAAACAACGGATTTGACCGTTGATCTTTCAGCTTATGGACCTGGAATGTACTTTATTTATGTCCTAAACAATGATAAGAAAATCATAAAGAAAGTAATCGTAAACTAGGGTAGGAGGTAAACTTCAGTTAAGTATTTAAGCTACAAAAAGCAGAAAGGCAGCCAAACGGCTGCCTTTTCTGTATGGTGACTTGTATTAATTAATTCCCTTGTTATAAACCTGCAAAACCCTCTAAGTGTATAGACGGAAATTTTATGAGTTTAAAACATCCCAATAAAAGTTTTTAAGTAAATTGCGCCACTCAAATTTAAAATAAATGGGAAGAGCATTTGAATTCAGGAAAGCCCGCAAAATGAAACGCTGGGATGCGATGGCTAAAGCGTTTACACGTTTGGGAAGGGAAATTGCCATGTCTGTAAAAGAAAATGGTCCAGACCCAGCCACCAATTCACGTCTACGAACAGCAATTCAAAATGCTAAGGGGGTGAACATGCCGAAGGATAGAATTGACTCAGCAATAAAAAGGGCTTCTTCTAAAGATGAAAAAGATTTCCAAGAAGTTGTTTACGAAGGGTACGGTCCATATGGTGTAGCTATTTTAGTGGAGTGTGCTACTGACAACCCAGTAAGAACCGTTGCGAGTATAAGAAAGTACTTCAGCTGGAGCGGCGGAGCCTTAGGTAAAACTGGATCTCTAGATTTTATATTTGAAAGAAAAGGTGTTTTCAAATTCAAAGCGGATGGACAGAATATCGAAGATCTAGAGCTTGACTTAATAGACTCTGGCGCGGACGAAATTTTTGAGCATGAAGGAGAGATATTTGTCTACACGAAATTCGCTGACTTTGGGACCATGCAAAAAGCTTTGGAAGAGCGAAATATCGAAGTCATAAGTGCAGAATTACAAAGAATACCAAACTCGGCAGCTGACGTGAAAGAAGAGCAGGAAGAAGAAATACTTTCATTAATTGATAAATTTGAAGAGGACGACGATGTCCAGGCTGTTTACCATAATATGAAATAATTATAAGAAGAGACGATAGGTATTCCTTCTACTAGTTTTATTTTGATGAATCAAGAAAATCAGCAATCAAAGGAAGGGGTAAGGAAAGTCCTATTGGGAATGATAGTCAATTTTTTGCTGGCCATCATTAAAGGCGTTGCTGGGTTTTTTGGTAATTCCTACGCACTGATTGCTGACGCCATAGAGTCCGCTTCAGATGTTTTCTCATCTCTCGTCGTATTAGCAGGTTTGCAGATTGCTTCCAAGGCTCCTGATAAGGACCACCCCTACGGACACGGAAAAGCTGAGCCTATTGCTGCACTTATAGTTTCGACACTTTTAGCGGCCGCCGCTGTGGTGATTGTAATTCAAAGCATACACCAAATACAAACCCCTCATGATGTACCAGCCACATTTACTTTACTTATTCTGCTTGGAGTGGTTGTCGTAAAGGAAGTATTGTATAGAACAGTTTTAAAAACCGCATCAGACTTGGGAAGCAATTCTATGACGGCGGACGCCTGGCACCATAGAAGTGATGCAATTACATCAGCTGCCGCATTTGTCGGTATTTCTATAGCGGTAATCGGCGGCAAAGACTATGCAAGTGCAGACGATTGGGCGGCCCTGGTAGCTGCTGCAATCATTTTTTACAATGTCTATAAAATATTTCGATCTGCGTTTTCAGAAATAATGGACACCTCTCCTTCAGAGGAAATAATAGAGGGAGTAAGGAAAGTCGCTTTGACGGTGCCTGGCGTTGTGGCACTCGATAAGACCTATCTAAGGAAAATGGGAATCGGGTACTATGTTGATATTCATGTAGTCGTTGATGGAAAAATAAGCGTTTGCGAAGGACATGACATTGCACACCTTGTAAAAGATAAGCTTATTGGAGGTGATTCAAAGATTCACGACGTACTAGTGCATATAGAACCAGCCTAGGCTGGTTGAAAGAAAGCCAATAATTTTTATACAGAGTCCAATTTTTAGTGGAAGCAACGAGCTTTTATAATGGTATGCAAGCCGAACATTAGTTTCTAATTCCGGAAAATGAAAGGAACCTATGGCCGAAGTCCAGGGTTTCAAAAGAATATATATATAGGAGACCCTAAAATGTAAAACTTTAAACCGATAGCCTTTATGATCAAAACCCTACCTATGAAACAAGACTTTGTCATTTCATTTAAAAAAAATTCAAACTCTTATAAAAATTTTGGCAGCTCAATGGTTGGAACCTCGATAAGTACGCTGGAGCTGCAACACAATAAGGTTTACATTTTAAGAACCGACAACCAAATCATCACTATTCCTCAGAGCCACATTAGTAGAATGATGTATTTAAGCTACAACTAGCATACATATTAAACGATTCCGCTATTTCTTTATAATCGGCAAAATTCTTTCCACCCAGAGACTATACATTTTTCCAGAAGGATGCAATCCATCATTTGCTACAAGCGAGGGATCGCGAAATCCTTCTCGGGAAATGTCTGTAATGTTCACATAGCTTACCTGTGCGAGCTCTGAAATAGCTTTATTTGCACTGTTAAAAGAATCAATCCCTTTAGATATGGTTGGTTGATTGTTTCTTCCAAACGGAGTATATCCATAATCTGGAATGGAAACTACAATTACATTTTCTTTTTTATTACCTGCATAGCCCAGGGCTCGATTTAGCAATCCGGTAAACTCAGGCTTATAAGCTTCTACATTACCTCTTTGATAGAAGTTATTAACGCCGATTAACAAAAACACTAAATCATAAACTCCCTCGATATTCGCGGCTGTTATCGCTCTATCAAGATCATCAGTTCTCCAACCTGTTTGAGCAATTATCTGTACTGTATCAATGTCAAATCCTCTCTGTCTTAAAGAATCTGCTAATTGGTTGGGATACCGCTCACTGGCTGACACGCTTTCTCCAATGGTATAGGAGTCACCCAGGGCCAAAATTTTATAAGTTTTTTCCTCCGAAGTTGTATCTGGCATGGGTATGGTTTTTATAGTATCAGACTCGGGACATTTTTGTTTCGGAGTTGAAACCGTAGGTTCTACTAAGTTTTCCTTACAACTCATTAATAATAATACTGCTAGAAGATAAAATAAGGCCTTTGCCAAAATCGACAACAGGTCGTTCAATAAAATAACCATTTCGAAATTTCCCGATAGGAAATTTTTTTGCCATACATTAGAATACCTATTCTGTAAATTTTTGATGCTACCCATACTGAACTTACGAAGGAAACTACCAAAATGGATGCCGATAGTATTAGTTGCCAAACAGGGACTCCAAAAGGAAGTCTTACCATCATCATAATTGGGGAAGTTAATGGAATGAGGGACAGCCAGAACGCTAAGTCACTACCTGGATTCTCAAGTATTCCGCCAAGGAGAGTCAAAGAAGCAATAAGTGGAAGAGTGACAGGTAAGATAAATTGTTGCGTTTCGGTCTCATTGTCGGAGGCCGCACCAGCAGCAGCAAATAGACCGCTGTATAGGAAATAACCTCCAAAGAAGTAGAACAAAAACCATGAAATAATGAAAGAGAAATTAATTTGAGAGAACGTATTTATGAACCCATTTATTTCCAAAGCTTGAGTAGCGTCGTTGGTTTGGGCTAAAGTAGATTCAATATTTTCATTTGAAAATAGCGAGAGACTTTCTTGGTAATTGTGCGATAATAGACTTGTAATAGTCCCAGATAATATCAACCATATCATAAATTGACATAGACTTACCGCTGCTATTCCTAAGATTTTCCCCATCATCAGTTGAAAGGGCTTCACTGAAGAGATCATTACTTCTACCACTCTACTTGTCTTTTCTTCTAATACTCCGCGCATCACTTGCACCCCATAAAGGAAAATAAAAAAATAGATTAATACCGATAAAAATACACTAAGCCCTACAGATCCAGTGTCCCCAGATTCCTTTTGAGATCCCAGATTGAGCGTTGAGACGGAAATTTTCTTTTTTAAATCATCGAACTGAGAAGGTGAAATATTTATTTTTTTTAATCTCAAATCTCTTGCAGCATCTGTCAGCGCTGTATTGATGCTATTCTTTAATTGAAAGCTAGCGGATGTCTTAGTATACAAAATAGGAGTAGAGTTTTCCTCCAAATTTTCTGAGGAAACTAAAAGGTAATAATCATGCTGTCCCCCTAAAAACTCTTCCATTGCCTGTTTATTATTTTGTTTTCCAGAAAAAACAAATTCCACCTTGTCAGTATTATGCAACTCATTTTTTAATGAAGGAAGGGCAGTCCAGACAATTACGACTTCCCGTTTATCAGCGGAGTTGCTAAGCCAAAGTGGGACGATCAGCAGCAGCGAAAAAAATATTGGACCGAGGAGGGTCATTATTAAAAATGACCGTTTGCGTATCCTCGTAAGAAATTCCCGTGAAGCAATAATATAGATTTTAAGCATGGACAGTATCATTTACCAGAGATACAAATATTTCGTTCATGTCTGGAAGGCTTTCCGAAAAGCAGGAAATTTCTATCGAAGGAAGCAACGCGACTAATACCTCATTCGCTTTGTTACCTTTGAGGGATATGATGGCCCTTATAGCTCCATCTTCCTTAATTTCAAAACTCACAATAGTATAAAGGGCTGATTCAGGAAGCACTCCTTTACCTTCAACGACAAAAAGA
>DASVUU010000138.1:0-4722 GCA_036386935.1 Cytophagaceae bacterium
GGGAGCGGTTATTTGGATGTACCCTAGCCCGATCATATCAGCTCAGGTTGAAGCGGTCGTTTCTCAAATCGAGAGCATTCACAGGAAGGGGGAACAAAAACCAAGACCTTATGGGGATAATGGAAGCTTGGCAATCAGTTAGGGATTTCTGCTATGAGGCTGGCCTCATTTATAACAAACTCTGTAGTGCCTTAAGAGACACCATTAGGTAATAGGTTCTTTTCAGAAGGAAGGGTCCAGCACCGACAAAGTAGATTCAGTTTAAGTTTACCTTCGTGGTCCAACATAAAATGAGGTTGTATAGAAGATTCAGTGTTCTATCTACCTAATCCCAGTCCCAAATAAGAAACTCCACCTTAAAAGTCAGTGAGAGTCGATGCCGCTTTCATCTGCCTGTACTACCATTTTTCTTTCGTGACTTTTTAACTCAGTATCCCTTTTTTGAAAGCTAAGCCGCTATACAACTCATCTAGCTACTTTGCTCGATCTTTTGGTTAACACTCGGTTTTTTATCCACCTATTATAATAATATTTTAAAATATTTAATAAATATTAAAGTGTATATGGAATTATTTTCTATTAATTATAAATATCTGCAAAATAGTATTTTATATTAAAAATATAAGATGTATTAATGTGAATCTATCAAACAAGAACTGGACTATTCCATGATTTTGTTGTCTTTTAATTGGTAAAAATTTCATTTATAATTGTACTAATTCATGAAATTTGTACACTTAAGTTTATGGAATTATCCGCGATAAAATTAGAAATTTCCAAAAAAATCAAAGCAGACTTTGGTTATTCATTCCTCAAATACTTCTGGCTAACTATAGGAGCTTTTAGCTTGCTAGTTCTTGGAGTATTACAGTCAAATGCACAGCCATGTGTGCCCCTTTCTAAGCCGTCTCCGCAAATGGGTGCGCATATACAACCGGAATTTACGAATTTGTGGAACATGATCAACGCCGATTATGGCGCAAACTATGGTTCAGCAAACATGGGTAACGGAGCTGGCGGTCATGCTATGGTTTATCTTGGAAAGGATGGATGGCCAAGGGAAGGGAAGGAGCATACCATGATGGCTAATTTGACTAGTGATTTGAACCCCAACTTAAAGGTAAAAATTGGTGATCTTTTTCATTGCAAATATCGAGGGACCCGATCCCAAATAACACTTGCCTCTACGGACGTCACTATGGAAAATATCACTGAGTCAGGAGGTACGGTTACCTTTGACTTTAAGGTGTTGAGCCTAGGAAGAGTATATTTTAAGATAAATGGTAGAATAACAGATATCCAATTTATGAGGCCGGGCTACGAACTAGACGATCCGCGTATGATTACAGACGAGAACAAGGAATATCTTAAGGGCCTGCAGGTGATTAGGTTAATGGGACAATCCGGGACTAACCAAAATTTTGAAAGCGAATGGAAGTACCGTACGCCTCCAAATGCTCCATTCGAGAACTTTGTACATAATGGTGATGAGAATAAGATAAGAGACGAAATTAGCTGCTTGGACGAAAGAGCTGATAATCCGTGGTTAAGCAACAGTATAAATCAAACTAGAAGTTACCCTTGGGAAAAGGCGATAGATCTTTGCAATTATCTTGAAATGGATTTTTATGCCAGTTTACCCGTCTTGGCCGACTTAAATTACGCGCATGAGTTGGCAGTGGTAGTAAAGTCAAGACTAAAACCTACACTAAATATTTACTTAGAAATTGGTAATGAGATATGGAATTTCGGAGGGGGTGGGGCATTTTTAGGCGCTCCAATGCTTGGTAGTGCCATTTATAGAATGGTTGAAGTAGAGGGTGATAGAACCATTATGGGGGATCTAAGCAAAGGAATTGCGTTAGAAACAGAAAGTGTTGGAAATGGTAAATGGTGGGGTGGTAGTGGCTTCAATGCATTTGGTGCGATGAGGAGGTGGCCGTCTTATCGATTGAAACAATTCATGGATGAGTTTGCCAAAGAATTTGGCTTTGCCGACCAAGGAGGAGTCGGTGGTAGAATAAGAGCCGTGTTGGCCGGGCAGAAAGCATATGGGTGGGGAGGAGATTATTGGTTTATAGGCAATGAAGGTGTTTTCTTTTTAGAGAAACAATTTGGTGCAGGGACGGCAAAAAAATATTTATATGCACTAGCAGTAGCGACTTATACTAACGTCCATGACGATCCTTCTAAAAGTATAGAGGAAGCAACTAACTTGTCTGTAGATGAAATTATCGGTGAACTAGATGCCAATACAAACCTTCAGTTTGGTGAATTTGGAGAAGAGTGTCAAAATGGAAATTGCGAGGGAAACGAATACGAAGACCTATTGGGGTATGCAAAGCGCTATGGTCTGAGAGTGATAGCTTATGAAGGGGGCCCTGAAAGTAATCTTCAGAGGAACGGAGCGTGGATTCCAATGAAAAATATTGTTGCAGCCTATAATTCTCCCGGCATGTACAATCATATAAAAACCTTTATGACCAAATGGTATTCCTGGATGGGCTATGATGCCATATACATTAAGAATGGTTTTTATACAACGAAGGGCTATGGTGCGGGTTACGCAGTTGCTGAGAAAATGGGCGATATATCACCACAGTATCAGGCGTATCGCGACATCATGGACAATCCTGCGCCACCCCTCACCAAAGAAAGAGGTGGTGTCATTGGGGTAGAGACTGTAACTATACTAGAGGGGAAAAGGGTAGCTGCTTTCACAAAGGGAGATTTAACAGGTGATAGCCGGCGTGTTGTGACCTATATAGACGCTGCAGGAAATCTGGCATGGAGCAACGCTATTTATCTCCTCAGAAATGAGACGTCTGCCAAATACAAACTTAGTTTAGAATACAATTACGGAGGTGGAGAAGGCAAGAAGTTCGAAGTTCTTTTAAATGATAAAATCATAACAACAATCGACGTTCCCTTTTCTTTTGGTAACCCTAATAAGTTTAGTGCGCCCATTTTGCTGGATATTCCATATGGTACTCATGCATTGGTAATAAGAGTGCCCAGCACCGAAAAAAGGGATTATGGTTTTAATATATATAACCTAAAATTTGAAATAGCAAATGAAAATCCCCCTGCAATGCCTGATCAGATATACGGGGATTTGGTAGTTTGTAAAGGAAACACTAAAGCTAAATACGAGGTAAGTCCTGTAGATTTTAGTGTGTGTGATTATGAATGGACTGGCTTGCCAACTAGTGCGTCAATATTGCCTGCCACTACCGCTCCGAGCAGTGGTCAGGGGGCCTATAAGATGTATGTTGACTGGGGAAATACTCCTAATGGCACATATGATTTAACGGTAGTGGCAAAGAACCAAAGTAAACTTCCGGGCAATGCTTGGCTTACCAGTCCTGAGAGAAAGTTTAAAGTAACTATTCAGACCTGTGGTTTTGAAATTGACAAATCACCAATCTGTATAAATGAAGATATCACATTCACCCCAACTCCAATGGCTGGAGTCACGGAATACCGATGGGACCTCGGCCAGGGCGCGACGCCAAACCGAGCTGTTGTGGAATCCACGAGTAAGGCTGTAAAGGGCAGATATACATCTGTTGGAAAAATCGATGTGAAACTAACTACTAAAAATGCAGCAGGAGAAGATAAGATTTATTTTAACGTGGTAAATGTAATAAGCTGCAACAGCCCCATTGTAGTAAGCCCGTTGAAGTATTGCAAGGGTAGCATAGCACTTCCTCTGACGGCTGAAGCCACCACCGGGGGCACGAATCTCAAATGGTATACCAGTGCAAGTGGAGGACCAGGAAGTTCAACAGCACCAATTCCATCTACTTCCGCAGCCGGAAGCACGAGCTATTGGGTTACTCAAATGAATAATGGAGGGACAGTAGAAAGTCTGCGTTCTAAAATTGAAGTAATCGTATCTGATGCTCCACCGGTTCCAACGGTAGGCACCATTACCCCTTATTGTATTGGCGCCTCCTCTCAAGTAGAGGATATTACTAGTAAGTTAACCTTAGCTAGTGGAGCAGCTGCTAAATGGTATTCAAGCAATACTGCAACGACAAGTACCAATGCTCCCACAGCTCCGTCGACTGCAGCTGCAAATGAAATCAGCTGGTATGTAAGTCAATCGATTGGTACATGTGAGAGTCCGAAAGTAGAGTTAAAAGTGAGTGTGGTTGCTGGCCCTTCGTTTACTTCAATAGCGACGGATCCTTCTACTTGTGGACAAAAAGGCAAAATTACACTTAGTGGACTAACACCTAATGCTTCTTACAAAGTAAGCTATAATTCCATAGCGCCTGCAAGCTTTGTTGCAAGCGCTACAGGTGAAATACTAATTGAGAATCTAGCTTCTGGTCCTTATAGCAATATAAAGGTAGACAATTCGGTTTGCGCCAGCAGTGATAATAAAACCCATACTATTAAAGTCCCGGAAACAGCAGAGGTAATTGCTACCGGTGTAAATCCAACATCGTGTGGCCTTGCAGATGGAAAAATAGTGCTAAAAGGCCTTTCAGCTCAAACCAGTTACAAGATAGGGTATACGAGGAACTCTGAGACCCAGCCTTTAAAGAATTTGGTCAGCAGCGCAGGTGGAGAACTTGTTATTGTTGAGTTGGGTGGAGGTATTTATGGCGATATAACGATTGTACCGGAATCTGGCACTTTATGCCTGAGCGGCGAGCTTGATGAGGTGACCCTCACAGAAGTAGGTGCTCCGCCGGTGCCTACGATCACAGG
>DASVUU010000139.1:0-12740 GCA_036386935.1 Cytophagaceae bacterium
CAGAACTTGCAATTTTAACTTCTTTATGTCTGAGCAACAATTACCGATAGTAGAAATCATCCCCGAGCTGAAAAAGATATTAGCAGAAAACAATACTCTAATACTGCAAGCCCCACCTGGAGCAGGAAAGAGTACGCTACTTCCCTTAGAACTTATTAAGGAACAATGGATGGCTGGCAAAAAAATATTAATGTTGGAGCCAAGGCGATTAGCAGCGCGGGCAGTTGCAACCCGTATGTCGCAAATGATTGGGGAGGAAGTGGGGGGCACCGTAGGGTACAGAGTTCGTTTTGATAATAAGGTTACGAACGCTACAAGGATCGAGGTTCTTACGGAAGGAGTGCTTACTAGGACTTTGCAGAAGGATAATTTTTTGGAAGGCGTAGGGATGGTTATTTTTGATGAATTTCATGAACGAAGTTTGAATGCCGATCTCGCCCTGGCTCTATGCAGAGAAGTCCAAACTGTATTGAGGGAAGATCTCAAGATTTTGATAATGTCAGCAACCATCAATGGAGAGCAGTTATCAAAAATGCTTGGAAACGCTCCGATACTTACGAGCCAAGGAAGACAATATCCCATAGAGCAGTATTATTTAGCAAACCAACAGGGTATAGGAATTGCCGTGCAGATGGCTGCAGCCATCAAGCGAGTCTTGTCAAAACATGAGGGAGATGTGCTTGCCTTTCTGCCGGGTGCCGGCGAGATAGGACGTACCTCAGAGATACTTGCTGAGGAATTTACAAATGTTAAAATCTGTCCTCTCTACGGCGACTTGACACAAGCAAAGCAGCAAGAAGCCATTATGCCAGATCCTAACGGTAAGAGGAAGGTTGTATTGGCAACGAGCATTGCAGAGACCAGTCTCACGATAGAAGGGATAAAGGTTGTGGTAGACAGTGGTTACTCTCGGGTGCAAAGGTTTGATCCTAAGACAGGCCTTTCAAAACTAGAAACAATCAAGGTTACGAAGGATGCCGCCGATCAACGGGCTGGGCGTGCGGGGAGGTTGGGACCAGGAGTATGCTACCGTTTATGGAGTGAAGGTACGCACCAACATTTGATTGATCAAAGGGTGCCTGAAATACTAGATGCAGACCTTTCTCCATTGATTCTTGAACTTGCAAACTGGGGTGTCAAGGACTTGCGAAAGCTGGCCTGGCTTACGCACCCTCCTGCAGGTGCCATTGCCCAAGCGAGGCAATTGCTAACAGAATTGGAAGCTTTGGAAAATGACAAGATAACGAATCGGGGCAAAGAAATGCTAAACCTTCCAACCCATCCTCGGATTGGACATTTGCTCCTGATTGGGAAGCAGTTGGGATTGTTACCTTTGGCTGCAGACATTGCAGCTATTTTAGAGGAGCGCGATCCACTGAAACGCGATACGGGAGCCAATTTTATTCTGAGACTTGAAAGTCTTAGACAATGGCGGAAGAAGGAAAATACTTATGCAGACAAAGGTATTTTAGAAAGAATAGAAAGGCTTGCATCCTCGTGGCGGAATATTTTTAAAACTGCTGTCGATAATGAGAAGCCAAATGAATATGGCGCAGGTAGGCTTATCGCTGCAGCCTATCCTGAGAGAGTTGCTAGGCAGCAGAAGCAAGATAAGTATAGATACCGTCTTGTAAATGGCAGAATTGCCAAATTAAATGATCATGATACTTTAGTAACTGAGGAGTGGATATCTATTGCCCACATGGATGGTGCCAACAATGAGGCAAAAATCTATTTGGCGTCTCCGGTATCGATTGAAAATCTGACAGAAAGGGTCACTCAAAAAGAGGTCGTGAATTGGGATTCTAACCAAGGAGTTCTTGTAGCGAGGACAGAAAGTAGAATAGGGGATATCATAGTAAATAGCAAACCAATCCTCAATTTTTCAGACGACCAGCGAATTGAAGTTCTCTGCGGCGCCGTTAAAGCCGAAGGTTTGAAATTGCTTAATTGGAATGATGAAATATATAATTGGCAAGCTAGAATTGCTAGTCTAAGAGTTTGGCGGACGGAGGAAGAATGGCCTGATGTATCTACACATCATTTAATACAAACATGCGAAGATTGGCTGCCTGCATATCTTGGCGATATAAGAAAGGCGGACGATTTTAAGAAACTCGAACTAACGGGTATATTAGCCAGTGTAATTCCTTGGGAACTCAGCCAGCGGCTTGATGTGCTGGTTCCAAAACAGATCAAAGTGCCTAGCGGTTCAATGGTTGCTTTACAGTATTTTCACGATGGAAGAGATCCAATACTGGCTGTTAGGTTGCAAGAATTGTTTGGGCTCGTAAATACCCCTACAATAAACGAAGGGAGGACAAAAGTTTTATTGCACCTTCTTTCACCAGGCTATAAACCGGTTCAGGTAACACAAGACCTTAAAAGCTTTTGGGAGAACACTTATCCAGATGTTCGCAAGGAGCTGCGGGTCCGTTACATCAGGCACCATTGGCCAGAGGATCCCTGGACGGCGGAAGCAATGAGAGGGGCGAAGAAAAGGGGCAGTTAGCATCTTTTGCGCTAATTGTGATTGAGAATCCCGCTATTTTTCTCCCAGCTTCCTTTTTAATTCTTCTATAAGCTGGTCCTTATCGTCCAAAGCCTTATTTTGTTCTTCAATCGTTGATAGTAATTCTTGAGTTTTTGCCTCGGTCGCCCAATCCATCACACGGTGGGCCTCTTTTTCATCTTCTATTTTTTTTCTTTCTGCAGGTTCGGTACCAACATAATGCAGTTTTTCGATGATTCTATGGATATTTTCATCATCAATCTTATGGTTATATTCTTTTAATATATTGTTGTCATCTACAAAATAATGTTGCTCAAATACACTTAGCAATTTTTCAAGTTTTGTTTCTACTCTTGCTTCTATCCTGCTTAACTGCACCACATAACAATCATGGGTTAACTTTTCAATGAAATCACTTTTTCTTTCAATAACTTTACTTGTAAGTAAATCTAAATATTGCCTGTTTACTTTTATAATAGAGCTTTCTATTTCTGGAAGCTTGAACCCTAAAAGATAAATAGTAACAATAGGAAGCGGAATCTTTTTACCACTTATTTCATCTTCTTTCTTATATTGTTCTCCAAGATAATTTCGGAATCTCATCAGGTCGATGCTGTTCTTTGCTTTCTGTATTTCTACCAATACTTTTTTCAGCTCGCCATTGGCAGTGCGGATCGTGGCTACAAAGTCAAGTCGGAACACGGATATACTAATGCGATCTGCTAGTTGGGCTTTGGCTTCGGTACGAATTTTTGGATCTGAGCTTTCAAGATTGGCAATAAAAGCATACTCCTGAGGCTTTACTACGACTTCTTCAATTGTTTCATTGAGAAGGGTGCCAATAAAGAATTTGGCAATTTTCTCATCCTCCATTAGAAACTTGAAAGCTACATCGTATATCGGGTTTGCAATGACCATGTGAATCTTATTTAAACAAAAATAACAAAAATAGCCGGAAAAGCTTTTATCCATAGATTCCACCCGCTTATTGCTTTGTATAATTCAATGACGGAGCCTTCAACAACTGAGGCCATCAAAACGGCCAGAACAAAGCAGTTATGAGGTAATGCAGATTTTAGTTAATCATTTGCGGGAATTTTCACCGCCATCTGAAGCTCGGTGAAATACCTACCTTTCCATTTAATGGCATTCACTTCTTTGCTAAAAATGACAAAGCTGAAACCTTCGTATAGCTTGATCGCATTGATATTGTGGGAAATTACCGTTAGGTTTATTCGCTCAATATTGGGGATATTCTTAACCATATCAAAAAGCGTTTTTATCAAAGTTTTCCCAACACCCAAGCCTCGAGATTGAGACGATACATACATTCTAAAAAGTGTGCCTTTGTGACGAAGCTTTTCTCGGTGTTCACCATCTCTTTCAAAGCTTACAACCCCCACTAATTCATGTTTCACATAGGCGCCTAATGTGAAGCTATCTTCTGAATCTTTGGTAGGGAAGGGGGCACTAAGATCATCGTTGAGAGAGATCCGAAAATTGTCTTCGTCATTTTTTAAGCCTACCTGAAAGAATGACTTGTATACAGCAATTTGGTCAGATTTTATTTCCTTAATTTCGATCAGGTCCATTTAGAAGGGGTTTTGGTCGTCAATCCATTGTATCTAACTTCACCTTTTCCATCAAAAGATACCGTTTAAACTCTTTCATTGTTCTGGCCATCTCTTCTTCCTGGCTTTGTAAATCAGCATATTCTTGGTCTGCACCCTCGATGACGGGACGTAGCTTTTGCAGGTTTTCTTCTAGTTGTTGTAAGGCGAATTGGGATTCCTTCCATTTCTCGTTATCGGCCGCTTCGTCTGGCATTGCATTTACGAAATCTTCTTTTAGTCCTTCAATATAAGTAATCATATCCCAAGGATTGTTGGGGCGGTTCCAGGTAAATTGAATATTACAGCGTCTGCACTTATACTTATTAGATTTCCAACCTTTTTCGTGAGTGTCTAACCCTATAAATTTTAAGTGGGAATTTTTCTGACATTTAGGACATTTTGCATTGTCTTTGATAATCGTCTTTAGTTGCTCCCGACGGTTAGTTATTTCGGCTCGCTGGGTGGCATGAATCTCAAGCTTAGAGATCAATTTTTCGCAGGCTTCCCCAACTTGCCGATGGTCCGGGCTCAGCTTGCCCATCTCGATCAATTTTTCAGCTCGCTTTCTAAAATAATGAACCAACTTGACGAGCTCTCGCTCGTTTTCATTAAAATTTCGCATGGTGTAAATAAAATATAATAGATAGAATTTACCAAGCCTGACCTTGCTTACAATAAATTAAAATTTAACGAGAAGGTATGGTGACTTTTCCAGGTTGAATTTCCGGAAGGTAGAAATGCCACATAACGCAATCTTCAGCCTGAGCTGCTTTTCAGCTTAGAAAGGCTTGGTTGTTCTTGCCCAATACCTCTTATTGTTTTTGGCTTGACCGCCTTTACACCGATTTAAACGATCAATGAAAATACTTCAAATCTATTTCTGGAGTGATTTTTTTCAAAGTCGCAAGAAGCAGCTGGATCGCATTGTTGACGTCATTCTGGTGCACACATTCTACCGTGGTATGCATGTATTTCAGTGGCAGGGCTACCAAGGCTGCGGCAACTCCAGAGTCTGAGTATGCAAAGGCATCGGAGTCCGTTCCTGTACCTTTGCTACCAGCCTTCCTTTGAAAAGGTATATTGTTTTCTCTAGCAGTATCCATCAGCAGATGTACAAGCTTAGTATGGACAGACGCGGCCAGGGAGAAGACGGGGCCCTTGCCACAAGAAATATCGCCGAATAATTTTTTGTTATACATTGGAGCTTGGGTGTCATGGGTCACATCTGTCACGATGGCAATATCTGGCCTGATGTTATTGCCCATCAAGACAGCTCCATTTTTCCCAGTTTCTTCCTGAACTGAGTTTATAATATACAGAGCAAAGGGAAGCTCTTCTTTATGTTTTTTTAATAGCCTTGCCACTTCAGCAATCATGAATCCACCAACCTTGTTGTCTAATCCCGGACCTACAATGATATCATTCAACATTTGTAGCTCATCTGCAAAGGTAACGACGCACCCGATGTCTATACCGGATTCCAAGACTTCCTTTTTAGAAGATAAGCCTGTTTCAATAAATATATTTTCGATCGTCGGAGTATTTTGATTGCTTTGTCTCACGTGGGTAGCAGCCCAACCAAAGACTCCTTTGACTATTCCTTTTTGCGTGAAAATATTTACAGACTTTGACGGTGCGATGACTGGATCTGCACCTCCATTTTTAGTGACATAGATGTATCCATTTTTGTCGATGTAGGTAATACGAAAAGAAACCTGGTCAGAATGGGCCTCAATGACAACTTTGAATTTCTTGTCAGGATTGATGATGGCTGCGACTGAACCGTAGATGTCAATAAAGTGGTCGTCCACATAAGGTCGTATGTAATCCAACCATATTTTTTGGCCACTTTCTTCAGATCCCGAAGGGGATGCGTTATTAATATATCGAAAAAGAAATTCCTTGCTACTTGTGTTCATGAAAGTAATAATAGAAGAGAAGGAAATATTGTTTAGACCTTTTTTGGAAACTGTCAGCCTTAATTTACTGGTGACGGTTGAATACTTTGTCGGTTTAACTTTAACTAAATCCCACGCTGTAGATATCAATAAGCTAGGCATAGTTCCAATCTTTTTTTAAAGAAGAGTCGAGCAAGTGGAGACACTGTGGATGATATTAGTTCTTTGATATTATTGCTGATTACCAGGTGTATCGGTTCAGCCTTAACTCAAAATTTGCTCCCTGTGTATTCTTTCTTAATTTTGCACTTTCTTTTGACTTTCCTTCACTTAATTAGGAAGATTTGAAAAAGAATTGCGTGAGGGATAGAAGTGAAGAGCCCACAGTCTCGCTTTTCGCGTGACGAGGACTCGCAACGGATAGCCCGGTCCCCGCTTTTCGCGGGACACGCCCAAGACTTGAAGATGTGCCGATTGAGTCATATAACTATTGGTGCAAGAGTGTTTTAAAGAATTTTAAGGAATTATAATGAAACGATACGGACTTATTGGTTACCCACTTACCCACTCTTTTTCAAAAAAATATTTTACTGAAAAATTTGAGAAACAGGGAATTGCGGATTGTAAATATGATCTTTTTGAAATAAAAGACATCAATGAGTTGCCTAACATCATTAAAAATAATCCGGACTTAAAGGGCTTGAATGTAACAATTCCCTATAAGGAAACCGTGATTAAATTTTTGGACAAGGTCGATGATGCTGTAAAAAAAATAAAGGCAGTAAATGTGATAAAGGTCACAGATGGAAAGCTGAAAGGCTATAACACAGACTACCTTGGATTTAAACAGTCATTGACTAAATTTTTACCTCAAGATTTCAAATCCAAGGCCTTAGTGCTAGGAAGTGGTGGAGCTTCTAAAGCAGTTAAAACCGTTTTGGATGATCTTGGAATACCCTACATTACTGTTTCCAGAAAGCCTGACCAAGGCAAGGGTACCAGTATGTTGTATGAGGAGGTGAATCAGGCTGTTGTGGATAGCCATCATCTAATAATAAACACTACTCCGGTCGGTCAATATCCTCATATAAAGGAGTCTCCGATGTTGCCCTATACTCTATTTACTCCCAATCACTACTTTTTTGATCTCGTATACAACCCACAAGAAACCTTGTTTTTATTGAAAGGGAAAGCAAAGGGCGCTAAGACCAAGGGAGGCTTAGAGATGCTGCATTTACAGGCGGAGTTTGCCTGGGAAATTTGGAATAATGGCTAGGTCCAAATGGGCCAATTCTTTCTCCATTGATAATACCTGAAGGAAATTAGGCTGGAAATTATAGTTTCTATAGGCTCATCATTTTTGCTTTTATATTAATTATGTTTCTTAATTTTGCCTCATGTCCGAAAAAATTATTATCCTCGATTTTGGTTCTCAATACACTCAATTAATAGCCCGCAGAGTAAGAGAGCTGAATGTTTACTGTGAAATATATCCTTTTAATAAAGCCCCTCAGGCTGATAGCTCTGTCAAAGGAATTATCCTTTCAGGAAGCCCTTGCTCTGTAAGGGAAGATAAGGCCCCGGACCTAAACCTTGGAATGTATAGAGGCCAATTGCCTGTACTTGGTGTTTGCTATGGCGCTCAACTAATGGCTCATCAGGGAGGAAATCAAGTCGTTCAATCAAAAGTGCGGGAGTACGGTAGAGCTAAGTTATCTAACATTCATAGTTCGGACAAACTGATGAAGGAGCTCACCCCATTTAGCCAGGTGTGGATGTCTCACGGAGATACCATTGCTGATTTGAATGAGAACTATGAAATATTGGCCAGTACGGAGACCGTAAAAGTGGCCGCCTACAGAATTAAGAACGAAGAAACCTACGGTATACAGTTCCATCCTGAGGTCACGCACTCTCTAGAAGGCAAAACTTTGTTAAGAAATTTTGTGGTGCATATTTGCGGATGCTCCCAGGATTGGACGCCGGATATTTTTATTGACTCTACCGTAGCTGATCTGAAAAATACCATTGGCAATGAAAAAGTAGTACTCGGGTTGTCTGGAGGCGTGGATTCTTCAGTTGCTGCTGTGCTGATCGATAAGGCAATTGGAAAAAATCTAGCCTGCATTTTTGTAGACAATGGTCTTTTGCGGAAAAATGAATTTGAGGAAGTGCTCGCTTCTTATAAAAATATGGGCCTTAATGTGAAAGGCGTTGATGCAAAGCAGCAATTTTACACGGCGCTCAAAGATCTGACCGATCCGGAGGCTAAGAGGAAGGCAATTGGAAAAACCTTCATTGAAATCTTCGATGAAGAAGCTCATAAAATTCAAGATGTAAAATTTTTAGCTCAAGGTACTATCTACCCAGATGTGATTGAATCCGTGTCGGTGAAAGGACCTTCAGCGACAATAAAATCTCACCACAATGTAGGTGGCCTACCAGATTTCATGAAATTGAAAATTGTAGAGCCTCTAAAAGCTTTGTTTAAAGACGAAGTAAGAGTGGTGGGCAAAACATTGGGAATTGATTCAGCAATACTTCAAAGACACCCTTTTCCTGGTCCTGGACTAGCCATAAGAATTTTAGGAGACATTACAGAAGAGAAGGTCGCTATTCTTCAAGAAGTGGATCACATATTTATAAGTGGCTTAAAAGAAAACGGCTTGTATGATAAAGTATGGCAAGCAGGATCTATCTTACTTGGAGTACAATCGGTAGGTGTAATGGGCGATGAGAGAACCTATGAAAATGTGGTCAGTCTTCGTGCGGTCACAAGTACAGACGGTATGACTGCAGATTGGGCTCATTTGCCGTATGAGTTTTTGGCCGACGTTTCGAACAATATTATCAATCGTGTAAAAGGTGTCAATCGAGTGGTCTATGACATAAGCTCCAAGCCGCCTGCTACGATTGAGTGGGAATAATATAAGTTGGATGTTTATTCAACCATGGTGTCAAAACAAATGTGCAAATACCTGATTTAGAAAGAAAAGATTATGACTAAGATCCTAACCACATTCTTAATATGTTTTTTATCTATAATCACACTTTTTGCAAAGGTAACAGACGATTTCCAATCTAGATATTTATCAGCCAAGGAAGTATATAAGGCCGGCAAATATCAGGCAGCAATGGATATGTTTAGTAGCCTTACCAAGGAGCAGGAGGGAAATAATTTTGTACAGTATTCACAATACTATTATTCCTTGTCTGCTTTGAAATCGGGGAAGTTGAGCGAATCTTACTTTATGCTTGTTCAGCTCACCCAAAAGTATCCTACCTGGAGGAACATCTCAGAAGCCTGGTATCTATTTGCCAATGTGGCCTTCGAGCAGAAGAAATACCGTTATGGGTTAAATGCATTGAGGGATAAGGTAACTGGAATAAAGGATGATGTAGAGAATCTGAAGTCTTTTTATCTGAATACGGCTAATATCGATACCCTCAAGCTGCTACAAAAGTCTTACTCTGCTGATAAAACGTTAGCAAAAGTATTGGCTAAGAAGCTAAGCGTTTCATCTTTGAACGAGAAGGATAAGATGCTTTATGAGTACCTTATTCAAGAATACAAGCTCGAAAGAACAAGTTTAGCAGGCAATGTGAAACCGATCACTAAGTCGACCTACAATGTAGCCGTTATGTTCCCTTTCATGTACAAAGAGCTTGAGGCTGAAACTGGTGGAAAAGGTAATTCTTATGTGCTAGAATTATATGAAGGCATTCGAGCGGCTGTGGACTCACTGCGTGAGAATAATATCAATATTAATCTTTATGCCTACGATACGGGAAAGGATCTAGCAAAACTGGATCAACTCTTAAAGCTTCCTGAAATGCTTTCGATGGACATGTTCATTGGTCCCCTGATACCGGCTCAAAATGCTTTGTTGAATTCATTTGCGATGAAGAATCAGGTGCATGTAATAAATCCTCTGTCGAATAACTCTAAAGTTTTTGAAGGGAATGAATTTGTATATCTGTTTCAGCCGACACTAGAGAGCCAGGTTTCTGCTACGGTAAAAGTTGCAACCCAGCAAATGCCACCGGCAGGTAAAAATAACGTCATAATTATCTATGGTGACACCCCTCGAGATTCAACAATGGCAAAGATTTACAAAGACTCTATCACCGCTGCAAAATATAATGTTGTAAATTTTACACAAATCGAGAAAGATAAAATATCTTCTATTGCCAACATTCTTCGCGACTCACTTCGCTTGACGAAGGCAAATCATATTTTCGTCGCATCGGCCGACCAAACGTTAGCTGCAAATGCGATTACCGCGTTGGAGAAGTCTAGGGTTCCTATTCCAGTGTTTACAAGGTCAGAATGGTTGAATTTTTCTTTGCTTAGTTTTGAGCAATTGCAGCGTCGTCAGATCTATTTTATTTATCCGGAATACATAGACTACAGCAACCCGACATTTCAAGGCTTTGAGCATAATTTTATACAAAAGATGAATGTCTTTCCGTCGACCTTCGCTAGTACCGGGTATGAGCTCATGAACTATTTCGGGAAAGCACTTTCCACCTATGGTGTGAACTTTGGTGCCAACATTCCAAAAGCTGGAATTGTGAAGGGTGAACTACTTACTAATATAGATTATCGATCGAGTAGAGACAACAAGTTTGTTCCTATCCTAAAGTTTGAAGAAAACCTCCTCAAACTACAAAATGCTGCCCAATAGAATGAAAGATAGACAAGAGAGCAATAGATTATTTGAAAAGGCAAAGGGCCTAATACCTGGAGGCGTAAACTCACCAGTACGTGCATTTAGATCGGTAGGAGGGAATCCTTTATTTATAAAAAGTGCAAAAGGCGCCCATATTTACGACGAAGATGGCAATGAGTATATTGAGCTAATAAACTCATGGGGCCCAATGTTACTGGGCCATGCGAATGAAATGATCGAAAAGGCCGTGAGGGATTCTTTGCAATCATCTTTATCGTTTGGCGCTCCTACAAGAAAGGAAGTTGAGATGGCGGAGCTGATTGTGTCAATGGTGCCCTCGGTAGAGAAGGTGAGAATGGTAAACTCGGGAACCGAAGCAACCATGTCAGCAGTAAGACTTGCTCGAGGCGTTACAGGAAAGTCCAAGATTATTAAGTTTGAAGGTTGCTACCATGGCCATGGAGATTCTTTTCTAATTGCTGCAGGTAGTGGGGCTATCACACATGGAGTGCCGGACAGTCCAGGGGTTCCAAAGGGAGTCGCTGATGATACCTTAACTGCACCATTTAATGATTTAGGTTTTGTTAAAACATTGGTAGAAGCAAATAAAGGAAATATCGCTGCAATAATAATAGAGCCAGTAGCGGGTAATATGGGGTGTGTATCTCCCGTACCAGGATTCTTGCAAGGACTCCGAGACCTATGCGATCGCGAGGGAATAGTACTTATTTTTGACGAAGTAATGACGGGTTTCAGGCTTGCGAAAGGCGGCGCCCAAGAGTTGTTTAACGTGCTTCCTGACCTTACTACGCTGGGTAAGATAATTGGTGGAGGAATGCCGGTAGGAGCCTATGGAGGGAAGAAAGAAATCATGGATTTTGTTTCGCCAGCAGGTCCGGTTTATCAAGCAGGGACTTTGTCTGGCAATCCGATTGCAATGTCTGCCGGCTTGGCGATGTTAAACTATCTGAATGAGCACAATGAAATCTACAGGGCATTAGAAAAGACCACTAAAAAAATAACCGACGGCTTTAAAAAGAATTTGGAGAGTTTGGGGCTAAATTTTACCATAAATCAACAAGGGTCAATGTTCACCATATTCTTTACAGAGACCAATGTGGTCGATTTTGAAACTGCAAAGCAGTCAGATACAGTAAAGTTTGGGGAATATTTTAGGAATATGTTGGAAGAAGGCATCTACTTGGCGCCTTCGCAGTATGAGGCTCTTTTTATTTCTACGGCGATTACCGACACTATCGCGGATAGGATTGTAGCAGCCAATTATAGCGCTTTGAAGAATATTTATCAAAAAGCGTAAATACAAAATCAAATAATCATTTTAATAAGCATTACAAGAATATGAAGGTAGCAATTATCGGCGGTGGAAATATGGGTTCAACTTATGCAAAAGCATTTGTGAGAAGTAATATAGTGAAGGCCGATGATCTAGCGATTGTGGAAAAGCATGAAGAAAAAAGGGAAGAATTGAAACATGACATCCCTGCGCATATCTATCCGGATTTTGGCCCCTTCCTATCAGAATATTCGATCATCATCATTGCAGTGAAGCCTCAGGATTTTCGCGTGATGGCAAGTGAGATGAAAAAGTACCTGCATGAAGGCCAGATGATCATATCTATCATGGCAGGGATCCGAATTGAGAATATACAAAATCTTCTAGAGCAAAAGAATGTTGTGAGGGCAATGCCTAATACTCCTGCTCAATTGGGGTTTGGCATAACTGCCTTTACTGCCAGCAGCAATACTCCTTTTGAAAGTATAAGTACCGTTGATACCTTACTAGAAACAACCGGTAAGGCTATCTTCATGAAAGATGAAGAGCAGCTAGACGCAGTGACTGCGCTAAGCGGCAGTGGGCCTGCCTATTTTTATTATTTTGTAAAAAGTATGATAGAAGCTGGACGTCAAATGGGAATCGAGGAGCCTGTTGCTGCGATGCTGGTAAAACAAACTATGCTTGGATCATTCCAAATAATGAATAACTCGCAGTTAACGCTAGATCAAATGATAAAGATGGTGGCGT
>DASVUU010000140.1:0-5757 GCA_036386935.1 Cytophagaceae bacterium
ATCTCCACCGCACATGATGTAAGCCAGCTTTTCAGAAATCAATTTATCGTGAGGTGAAATGTATTTTCCAGAAACCATTGAATTTGCGCCAGCATAAAACATTCCCAAAGCAGATTTCCCTAAGACTTTGATATCTTTTCTTTGCTTTGGTTGGGTATATCCTGCCTCTGCGAAATTGATGGCTAATTCCTTTGCGTCCTTTATTTGCCTATTTCTATTAAGCGTTATCTTATCTTTTGGTCTTAGAATATTCATTTCTAAGGCCTCATGCGCAGACGTCGCAACTTTAGCCGTCGCAATGTTCATATACGCGTTTTTCAAAGAGTTCAGTTGCAAATCACCTTCCTCCATTGCGTCGCTTACTCTCAATGTAAACTCTTTAGTTCCTCCTCCCGCAGGAATTAGGCCTACACCAAACTCGACCAGTCCGATATAAGTTTCAGTATGTGCTTGTACAGCATCTGCATGCAAGGTGAGCTCGCATCCGCCACCCAGAGTCAAGCCTTGAGGAGCTACTATCACAGGCACGGAAGAATACCTTGCCCTCATCATTGTTCTTTGGAAAGTACGAATCATCATGTCGA
Organism: Cytophagaceae bacterium; assembly: GCA_036386935.1. Classification (GTDB taxonomy): domain Bacteria; phylum Bacteroidota; class Bacteroidia; order Cytophagales; family Cytophagaceae; genus DASVUU01. The sequence continues at coordinate 585 of DASVUU010000140.1, forward strand.
TCTCGTCATACTCCTGATCAATGGCATACATAAGTAGCAACGCAAGATTGGCTCCTGCCGAGAAATTGGTGCCATCGTTGCCAATCACAACGCCTCTAAAATCTTTTTCAGCAAGTGATATCCCTCTGTTAATTCCTTCAATCACTTCGCCACCCAGTGTATTCATTTTCGAGTGGAATTCTATATTCAATATACCATCGCCAAGATCTATAAGGCTTGCCCCGGCATTTTTCCAGATTTCTTTGTTCTTTCTCAGGTTTTCAAGAATGATAAAGGACTCCGTTCCTGGCACCACCTTAAATGTCTTGCTCGGAATGTCGTAGTACTTTCTAATTCCATCTTCTACTTTGTAAAAGTTTTTCGAGCCGGAAGCTAGCATGTCATATACCCATTGTGCAGGTTTACGTCCATTCTCCTCCATTATTTTCACAGCACGCTCTACTCCTATAGCATCCCACGTGATGAATGGGCCATGCTCCCAGCCGAATCCGGCTTCCATGGCATGGTCTATTTTATATAGTTCGTCAGAGATCTCAGGAATTCTATTGCTAACGTATTGGAAAATGGCTGCAAATGTCTTTCTATAAAACTCGCCAGCTTTGTCTGTTCCACTTAATAATATTTTATACCTGTCTTTTAATACCTCTACCGTTTTTGTTTGCTCCAAAGTCGCAAACTTTGCTTTCTGCTGAGGACCATATTCCATGGTTTTTAGATTCAAAGACATAATCTCAGTCTTGCCGTCTGTAGATTTTGTTTTTTTGTAAAATCCTTGTCCACTTTTATCACCATGCCATTTCTGTTCGTCCATATGAGTAATGTAGGCTTGGAGCTTGAAGGCATCTCTTGCTTCGTCTTCCGGCAGTCCCTCATAGAGATTGTTAGCAACTTTCATCAAAGTATCGAGTCCCACAACATCTGCTGTTCGGAACGTTGCTGACTTGGGTCGTCCAATTATAGGTCCCGTCAGCTTATCAACTTCGTCAATGTTCATATCCAATTCATTCATCACCTTCAGCGTTTCCATGATAGAATAGATTCCGACTCTGTTAGCAATGAATGCTGGAGTATCTTTGGCTAAAACGGTAGTTTTCCCTAAATACAAATCTCCATAGTGCATCAGAAATTGTGTCACTTCAGGAAGTGTATGTGCAGTTGGTATAATTTCTAAAAGCTTTAGATACCTAGGGGGATTGAAAAAGTGAGTCCCACAAAAGTGCTTCTGAAAGTCTTCGCTTCTTCCCTCCGCCATCAGGTGAATAGGAATTCCTGAAGTATTAGAAGTTATCAAGGACCCTGGTTTTCTATATTGCTCTACCTGCTCGAAAACAGATTGCTTAATCTTTAAATTTTCTACAACTACCTCGATCACCCAATCATACTCTGCAATATCTTTCATATTGTCAGTAAAGTTTCCGGTGCTGATTCGGCTTTCAAAGGATTTTTGGTAAATGGGTGATGGGTTAGATTTCAAGGCAGTCTGCAAAGCCTCATTTACAATTCTATTTCTGAAGGCTTTATTCTCGATTGTGATACCCTTGGCCTTATCCACGTCAGACAACTCCCTAGGGACAATGTCCAATAAAAGCACCTCTGCACCAATATTTGCAAAGTGGCATGCAATACGTGAGCCCATAACTCCTGAGCCTAAAACGGCGACTTTCTTTATCTTTCTGTTCATATTAAAAAGTACTTTCAGATTTGTAAATATTCTTTTGCTCAATGATTTTATTTATCTTTTCAACTACCTCAAAAAATATTGCCAGCTTCTCTGTTGAAATTTCTTCTTTTACGACGTTATTAAATTTTTTAACGACAATCTTCGCCAATTCTTTTTTTTCCTTCCCCTTTGCCGTTAGGCAAATTTTTACGAGCCTTTTGTCCTTGTCGTCTGCTTTTCTTTCTATCAGTCCTGTCTCTTCCAAACTTTTCAACATCCGCGTAAGACTTCGAGACTCCATCCCTATCTGAGGGCCGATTTTAGTGGCAGGTGTACCGTGCTCCTCGTCGATATTTAAAAGAACATATCCAATAGATGCCGAGAGACCATGCTTCGCTGCTTCTTCATTATACATCCTCGATATGGCATGCCAAGAAGTTTTAATTTTGAAGCAAATAGTCTCTTTCCTTTTCACATTAATATCGTTTGCCAGTTCAGTTAAATTTTTGAAAACTACTGTACTGATTCAACGGAAGACAGATTTAAAATGTTCTGCAAGCATACTATATTTTGTATTAAAATATTTATATCCGTAGATGAATTTTTTCGATGGCTATTACATTTACCACCTCAGAGTCAGCATGCTGTTCTTTTAGGCCATAATATAAAATTTGAAAGTTTTTCTTAGGCAGGAGCAAACCGCGGTCGATTTCCTGTTGTTTGACGGATAACAGTATTGCGAATGGATAATCAGTCAAACAAGTTATGTGGCCTATGTGAACGTGTCGTTAGCACGACCTCTAAGCATCATTTAATTCCAAAACAGGAAGGAGGAAAGCATACCTTGACCGTAGGCCTTTGTCAGCCTTGCCATACTAATATTCATTTGTTCATTCCCAACAAAGTACTTGCGAAAAAATACTACACTATAGAGTTGCTGAGGAGCGCTCCGGAATTACAGAATTATTTGGCCTGGATAAAAAATAAAACCTTAGAGAGGATCTCTAATAGATCAAGGAAGAAATAGTGATTATGTTTTTTTGTCTCATGTTGGGATTCGTTAGCACCTTCCGTTAAGTCGATGATACAATGTAAATGATGGTCTTCTGTGCCATGTCTGGTCCGACGAGAATATTATTCTACTGGAACTAGTTTCAAGACTTCCTCTGCATATCTAAATGTAGCTTTTTCAACAGAAGGGATATCTTTGGAAAAATATTTTGAAGCCAATGCATGGTGACCTACATCGCTGAACCTAACTATTCTCTTTCTTTCCTTGGATGTAGCTAGCTGGTCGTACATTTCAAGTATTTTCCCAACAGAGACAATTTCGTCCTGCTCCTTTTCATTTTTGAAATAATACCCAACAAAAGTTGACTGAGAAATATTATTGAAAGTCTCTTTCGACATAGTGTGCCGAATCAGATTTTTAAGTTCGATCAAGCCCTCTACTCTGTACTTGGTGTACCAATAATTTTTAATCGCTGAGTCGCCTTGGAAGGTGAAGTATTTACTTTGCAATACACCTCTGGATATATACAAGCCCCATGGCTGGATAAGCAAGAACGAGCGTGGATCGAATAAGTCAATATTTGGCGAATACAATATAAGCGCAGCGATGTCCGGGTCTTTTTGAGCAAGATATAGCGAAAGGGTGCCGCCTGTAGACGTTGACATTAATATTACTTTATGTCCAAGTACCTTACCCATCGCAATAGCTTCTTTAGCACTTGCCACTAACCTCTGAGCCTTCAAATTTAAAAATGGCTCTTCCGTGACTAAACCATGTTGCTCCAATCTTGAAAGAAATAAATTCATTCCGTATCTCTTAGCAAAATCTTTATGAATGGGATCTCCTTCACCCTGCGAAGCAGAAAAACCATGGATGTATACAAGAGAATATTCGGTTTTTTCTTTTTTAGTTGAGTCTGCCCAAATTATTCGTGCCTCATTGTTAGGTTTGATTTTGAAATATTTTTCCCTGTCACAGATTAGTTGTTCAGGGGAACTATTATTATTATTAGTGCTGATTGGGTTGGGGTTGATGGAGATTTTTCCTGGGCCGGGACCTATTAAAAATATTATAGACAAAAGGCCAATCACCAAAAACAATTTAATCAATAACTTCATAGGTTGTTATACAGTTGGCTCCAGAGGCCTTACATTTCGCCATTAGCGCATGCGCCTGGATCAAATATAAGGACAAAAAAAAACCGTCGGCTTTCGCTAACGGTTCTGATAATTTAATCTAAGGTTACATAACCCCAATTCTCACCGCTCCTAATGCGGTTCAGTTGGGTGTGGGTTATCCCGAATTTTGCTGCAACCTGGTAAAGTTTAATATTGTCTTTTAGTAAAATTTTCTTGATCTGCTTTACTTTCGCTTCTGTCAACTTGCTATTGGTGATCATTCGGTAAGGCCTTGATGGATTTTCCTTTTGATGGAGCTCCATTTGTTTCTTAGTTGTCCACTTTAAGTTTTTGTAATAGTTGTTGTCTTTTTTATAATCAACGTGTATCACGAAAATTGAGTCTTCATTGCGCTTGGCGCAAAAATACTCAGCAACTAACTTATGAATATAAATCGTTTTGAATTTTTCATTCTTAAGCCTTACAGACAAAATCCTATATCCTTGAATCGCGGCCCCCTTGATTACAAGTCCGTCGTCTTTGTAAACCTTAAAGCTTTTTATTCTTCCGTAATTGGAAATCTCATATTTCTCGTGCGGAGCAAGATTTTTTATTTCAATCTTTTTCCACTTCTCATTGGGAAATTTGTCTTTCATTTTTTAATCGTTTAATATAAGAATTTGGTCGAACAATCTGGGCCGGTAGCCCGCAGACCCATTGAATACTGATAAACTTAGTTAAAACAGGAGGGTTTTCAAAGTACCGGTCCTTTACAAACTACAGCCCAACCAAATCTTAAAGAGGTTATAATTATTTTAATTAGCCTACGTTTACGGAACCTTTAAAAAAAAGATTTGTAAACGGGCTAAAAAGATCAGATATTTTTCTGGTGTATAATTCTAACGGCCAGAAACTACCGTTATTGCTGCAATTACTAAAAAATATAGCATTAAAAAATTTAGCCTTCCAAGCCGGAATAGAGTTTCTCAATCAGTGCCTTGTTGTTACTAAATATGTTTTTCCTTTTCAGTTTTAATGTTGGAGTCATCTCCCCACTTTCTATAGTCCACGGCAATGGAAGAATCTCAAACTTTTTAATTCGCTCATATTGTGCAAAACTTTGATTGAGTTGGGTGATCTCTTTCAAAAATTTCTCCTTTATCTCCTGCTGTTTTACCATCTCTTCATCTGTGGTATAGGGTATCCCCTTGATTTCGCACCAAGATCTCAAACCTATGAATGAAGGTACAATAAGCGCGGCAGGAAATTTCTGGCCATCGCCAATCACCATGATTTGCTCAATCACCCGAGATTCTTTGAATTTGTTTTCCAACATTTGAGGGGCAATGTATTTCCCGCCGGAAGTTTTGAACATTTCTTTCT
>DASVUU010000141.1:0-6868 GCA_036386935.1 Cytophagaceae bacterium
TATGGAATATCTTAGGAAAAATCAGCAAGTTTGGTCCTAACGCACAGGCAATAGCTTCGAAGATAGAGAGTGGTTTGAAAGCGTCGTTATTAAAACATAGCAACCTGTTTGAATCGCTGAAATTGAGATATTTTGGCCCCATCGATGGTCATGACATTAGCCATATGGTCAATGTATTTAAGGATTTGAAGAATATACCAGGGCCGAAAATCTTACATTGCATCACCACAAAGGGTAAGGGATACGGGCCGGCAGAAAAGGATCAAACGTTTTGGCACTCGCCAGGAAAGTTTGATAAGGTCACTGGCGAGGTAAGAAAAAAGACTTATGATACTCCCCAAGCTCCCAAATATCAGGATGTCTTTGGAAATACTATTGTAGAGTTGGCTACCCTCAATGATAAGATCATGGGCATCACGCCCGCAATGCCTTCTGGTTCTTCCTTGAATATAATGATGGAGCAAATGCCCGACCGAGCTTTTGACGTTGGGATTGCAGAACAGCATGCAGTCACCTTCTCCGCTGGATTAGCGACTCAAGGGCTTATACCTTTTTGTAACATATATTCTAGCTTCATGCAAAGAGCATATGATCAGGTGATCCATGATGTTTGCTTACAAAAATTGCATGTAGTGTTTTTCCTCGATAGGGCAGGAATAGCAGGAGCAGATGGTCCTACTCACCACGGTGCTTACGATTTGGCATATATGAGATGTTTGCCAAATATGATTGTAGCCGCGCCTATGAATGAATCGGAGTTGAGAAACCTGATGTATACTGCTCAGGAGTCCAATACTGGTCCTTTTACAATAAGATATCCTAGAGGCCAGGGGGTGATGCCTAATTGGAAGACTCCTTTTAAAAAGGTTAAAATTGGAGAAGGTAGAATGGTTTCTGAAGGGGAGGAGATCGCAATATTAAGCATTGGACATGTTGGTAATTTTGTGCAAGACGCCTTAAACTTTTTAGAACATGAAGATACAAAGCCAGCTCATTTTGATATGCGTTTCGTGAAACCGTTAGACAGCAAATTGCTACATCATGTTTTTTCTAAATTCACTAAAGTTATTACTGTAGAAGACGGCTGTTTAATGGGCGGTTTCGGAAGTGCTGTTTTGGAGTTTATGGCAGATAACTCATATAATGCAGCTGTAACTCGTTTGGGTATTCCTGATAAGATTGTGGAACATGGGGAGCCAGAGCAATTACACGCCGAATGTGGTTATGACTCCAAAGCAATACTAAATACTATTAAAACGATCACTCCAACTGCTCTCAAGAGGTAGATTTTTCCAACCTTTCAACTATGAACGCTAAGCTCAATTTTAAAATGGAGGGCAATGGCCCAGCAGTTGTATTCTTGCATGGTTTCTGTGAATCCTTAAATATTTGGGATGATTTTTTTGCGGACCTTTCTAAGGGTTTTAACGCGATTGCGATCGACCTGCCTGGATTTGGAAAAAGCCCTTTGCCCTCGTCTAGCATTTCTATCGAAGAATATGCTCATCAAGTTCACCAATGCTTGCTTGAACAAGGTATCACTAGTTATAATCTAGTAGGGCATTCATTAGGTGGATATGTCGGCTTAGCTTTAGCAGAGTTATTTCCCAGTAGTCTGTTAAGTCTTGTAATGTTTCATTCAAGTGCTTTTGCCGATACTGAGGAAAAGAAGCTATCGCGAAATAAGTCCATCGAATTCGTGGAAAGAAACGGCAGCTCGGCTTTTGCAAAAACCCTAATTCCTACCTTGTTTTTTGAAGGATCTAAAGAAAAGTTCAAAACTGAAATTGCTCAACTGATAGAAGAAGCCGATAAAATTCTCCCTGCAGCTATTACTGCCGCATTGGGCGCAATGCGTGACCGGAAGGACAGGATTGCCATCTTAAAAAGCATAAAAGCTCCAGTGTTTTTTATAATTGGCAATGAAGATGCTGCGATACCGTTAGATACCAGTTTGAAACAATGCTATCTTGCCCCAATCTTTGAGGTTTTATTTCTCGGAGAAACGGCTCATATGGGTATGATAGAAAAGCCTGAAGAGGCGATGAAATCTTTGAGGAATTTTTTAATTCAACTAAGTTAATTGAGTTTCTGCAATTGATCTGCAACCTAACTTAACCTAGTTAGTACTTGACTTGAAACTAGGCGCTGGTCTTACTGCTTAGCACTATGTTAGGTTCAATTATAGCTTTAACTCTAATTCACCACAAACCTTTGGATTACGTCCTTCTCATTGTCTATCATCTTTAAAAAATAGATGCCCGGATTCAATTTAAACTGGAACAAATCATTGAACTTGAAAGAGTCGCTCTCACCTGAAGGTTTCACCTTAGTTGAACCATGAAGGTTTCCAATGAGGTCATAGACCATCACCTGAACTTCCGCCGAATGTACGTCCCTAATATTTATTTCAAGTTGTCTTCCACCACTAGGATTGGGGAATACGCTCAAATTCGGAGAGGAGATATTTGCCATGGAAGCCGGTTCTGCAGAAGTAATGACATTACCCAAATACTTATTAGGTAAGCCACGAAAAACAAGGTTAAGCTGATCTTGAAGAGGTGTTGTATTTTTGTCAACATAGTCTCCTGAAATCTCCCAGATAATTACCCCTTTAGCATTGTTTTTTATTACATAATCCGCTTTCAACGAAACCGACTGCTCATCATCATAGGTGACAAAGCTCTTCAATGTCTTACCCGTTAAATACGGGGCATTTGCTTTATCGTCCCAGGTACGATTGTATTGATTGATTTTTGTAAGGATTTCATGATAAGTAGGAGCCGCTTCGTCGTTTGGGAAATTTACTAAATCAGCCCCAGAGTGCGTCTCGCCCAAACCTGTACAATTTGCAAAGGCTCGTCCATAAAAAGCAATTCCTAAATTAATTTTATCGGCAGGTACCTTGTTGGCTACGTGAAACATTTTGAAGGCCGCATCGAAGTTGCTAGTAGCACTCGCTGGACTAAACGAATAAAGGGGAGAGTTGTGTCCCGAAAGAGCATCCCAAGATCCGGAGAAGTCGTAAGTCATGATGTTGAACATATCAAGGATAGGAATCAATTTGTCAACTTCCACATTCACGATATGCAAAGGACTGGCTGAAAAGCAGGCCGTCAGTGCGTATTTCTTTCCCGTAGTTTTTGTATGATTGTTTAATTCTGTCCTAATAGATTGCATCAACTTTGTATAGTTAACCTTGTCAAAAGGTCGACCGTTATGATCTGCAAATCCGGGGTATTCCCAATCAATATCTATCCCATCGAAGTTATATTCCTTTATTAGATTCACACAGTTCAAAGCAAATTTTGCTCTCTTGCCGGCATCATTTGCGATGTCAGAGAACTTGTCAGAAAGTGTCCATCCACCAATAGAAACAAAAACTCTTACGTTACTTTTGTGAGCCAGATCTATTAGGGAAGTATTGGGGATAAAACCACCCTTGTCCCAGTCGGGCGCACCTTTCAAAAGCAGCCCATCTGCGTATTCGTCTGTACTCTTAATACTTCCATCGTCCTGCGGAGCGAAGAATGAATAGTTTAATATGGTAACCTTGTCAAATTTGAAATTTGCCGGCTGTATAAGATTGTCTCGCTCATAGTATTTCCAATTTGGATAGTATCCAATAATTTCCTTCTTAAGTTGGGCGCTCAAAGGTGTAGTGTTAAAGATTGTCGCTAGAATCAGTAGTAGGCTAAAAACCAATAATCTCATATAACTAACTTTTGTTTAGTCTGCTCTAAGTAGTAACAGTGAAACAGATAGAATAATTCTCGCATCACAAACAATCCTTAAAGTGAGGGAGTTATATTCGATTTACATTACCTCCTTTGATATACCTAAATTGGCCAAGAAGTCACCTCCTAAGGCACCCCAGTACGTATTTATATATGAATATTATTATATTTTATATGTATTTTCCAAGTTCGGTTACGACGACAATTTGCACAACTTCATCTAAAACCGGAAAGATTAGCTATCCTATCTATTTTCCCGGCGTATAAACAGTTATGAAAATAGCAAACCCGATTCTCGCTTTGTCATTTATAATAATTTTAGGTAGCTGTCAAAGGCAACAGTTCAAAGGCGAACACTTAGATAAAAATAAGCAGGCAATGTTGAAAAAGAAGACGGAAAGCTATCATTCTATCGTATCAAACAAGTTTATAGAAGAAAACGAGGATAATAAGACTAAAAACGAGAAGTTGAGGCAGAAAAGACGGGAGGCTCAGGACAAGTATCTAGGAGACCTTAATGCCAATAACTCTAAGGTAAAGAAAGGTAAAAAGAAATGCTGCGTAGCTTTCAATGGTTTTTAATCCCAATCGGAAATCAGCCTATGACTTTTCTGAGAAGGATAGTATTGCTTTGGGCATGCCTCTCCTCCGTCGAGTCGGGCTGTCCATGACTCCCCTGCGCTACGGTGCAAGCACAAGCTCCTCCGTCGCTTTCATTCCCATCCCTCATGCAACATTCCAGATGAATGAGAATGCCCTTTCATGAATTAGGGGCTCACTTATTTATAAACCTTCAACATTGTCCTAAAAAAATTCCAGTCAAAATTCCAGGGATCAGTTTTTCGGGAAGGCGCGATGTCATGGTGGCCTAATACGTATTTGATTAGGTGTCGCTTTTGAATATCCTTCACCAATCTAATGGCCGCCAGATACTGCAGGTAGCTAAATTTGCTTGTTTTGGAATTGACCATCTCAATGCCAATTGAGCTGCTATTAGGGGCTGTATTTCCGTCAGGAAGCGTTCCTTTACCGGCATGAAACGATACATCGTTTTCCTTGACCAATCTATGTATATTTCCTTGACGGTCTATGATGTAGTGTGCACTCACACCATAGGTTTTAAACTCATGCAAGATGCATTCCAAATTGAAAGTGTCCATATAGTTAAGACAATAGGCGGAGTGTAGAATAATAGCAGTAATTTTTCTTTTACCCTCAAATTTTCTAAAACCATTTGATACAAAATCATCTTGGATAATTAGGGGATCAGTCGAGGGGACCTGTGTGATCTGTGAAAGTATGCTTCCAATAGAATCGGGCATTTGACCAAACACAATGTTGGAACTTATTGCCAAAATTAAAAATAGGAAAACGGTGGTCGATTTCATGTATCAGTTAGATCATTACAATCTAAAGCTACGCTAATGTTTGTTAATTGTCCATAACACTTTGAATCAAAAAGACACTTCCCATTTCAGATTGGATCACTTCAATGATATATATGCCAGGACTTAGATCTTTCGTTTGAACCTTTGTCGAAATACTTTCAGATGTAATTGTCTGGTAGAGTCTCCCATGAACATCTAGGATTTTGATGGTAGCCGGTACCGTTTGAAGCTCAAGGGTAAAGTGGCCAACGGAAGGGTTGGGGTACGTTGTCAAGGATAGATGTTTATGATTTTCACCGAGGGTGCCGTTTAGAGTGCAAAGGTTTATTCTTCTGAATACTTCAGCACGGATTGCCGGTAGAAAATAGGCAACCGAATCTCCAGGACACTCGGTATAGGACTGGTTGGCGGCACTGGTATCATTAACTCCACAGCCTTGTCTATGTCCGGCGATATTTTGTAAAGGTCTGCCCGGTTTTTCGAAGGGATGACCAAGTTTTCCAAAAGGATCAATGTTTTCCTTGTGAGCTTTCCAGCTGACGAGATCATATAATGAATTAAATGTGGCTTGTGTGGGCATAACATCAATAAATGTGCCTAAGAGGCAAATTCCAATGGTATTCCTATTTTTGGCACACATGTGAGCACCTAAAATATTATCCTTTTCTGCAAGGCCCTGATCGTCCCTTCCCTGAAAGATTGTTCCATCTGCTGCTATCAGAAAGTTGTATCCAATGTCATTATAGCCTCTTCCACCCATGGAAACCGGTGAGGTATGGAAGACATAGATATTACGTACTACTTCTACATAATTTGTATTGTTATTTGATCCTGCAGAATGGTGAATTATAATATGTTTTACATCTGTTTTTTCAGGCAGGAGAGGAGGAGGTGTAAGCCCTTCTCTCCATATAGAAGGCGGTATTGTTGTCGGCGCAGAGCAATTATCTATGTCCTCGCGCGCGTTTAATCTTTTTTGGTCTTTTTTTTTAACGGGGTCTAAGGTGGCTACCTTGTGAAGATGTATTTTAATAGCACCTTCAATATTTCCGCTATGGAATTTAAGATTATCCACTGCTTTGTTGAAAACAATCAAATTGGTAAGAAGCACAGTGTCTTGTGAGGAATGGCTGTCGGTTGAGAGGAAAAAAGTGTCTTTCTCAGAGATAAGAAATGCTCCTTTTAAGTCTTGTGAAGGTGAAAGCGTAAAAGAGACAGAAGTAAAAGATTGGGCGAATTTCCAAGAATAGGAAGTTTGAGGTTCTAATGTAAAACCATAACCAGAATAGGCAGGCGATATCTTCCCAAAAGCTTTTGGTTGTTGTTGGCCATAAAGTTGAAAAGCCAATGAGGCAATGATACTAAGTGTAATAAGTATTTTCATAAGAGAGGAATATAACAAAAAAGGCTCCGAAAGGAGCCTTTTTTGTTATAAAGTTTGATGCGAATTATTTCTGAATTTTCACATTTAGTGTAATTGATCCAGATGTAGCAGCAGTTCCAGAAACTGCTTGAACGTGTGCAAGACCTAATTTGCCAGCGTCAGTTTTAAAAGCAAAAACTTGACCATTTTGCAATGAAGCAGCCTTCGTACTAGTTGACGTAGATGCTCCAGAAGCAGCTGTAGTTAAAGCAGATTCACTTGAAATCGCAGTAAATTCAGCAGCCGTTAAAGAAGTGGTTGCAAATTTGGTCGCCGTTTTCGTTGTCCATTTGTCAATCCCGTTAGTAGCGTCATTGTAT
>DASVUU010000142.1:0-2510 GCA_036386935.1 Cytophagaceae bacterium
AAGCTTCGTTCTTTTTATAGTTGTTCAGAATGCCTTCCCAAAATGCCCACTGCAAATCAGTGTCGATATTCATTTTAATAGCTCCATAAGAGATTGCCTCTCTAATGTGTTCTTGAGAAGAACCAGAGCCACCGTGGAATACGAAATTTACTGGATTCTCTTCTGTCAGATTGAATTGTTGTCTTATATGGTCTTGAGACTTTTTCAAGATTTTTGGCTCCAGCTTTACACTTCCTGGTTTGTATACACCATGTACATTTCCGAAAGCTGCAGCAACTGTGAACTTGTCGCTGATTTTGCTTAACTCTTCGTAAGCATAAGCAACCTCAGAAGCTTGAGTATATAATTTAGAATTATCAACGTCAGAGTTATCAACGCCATCTTCTTCGCCGCCAGTAACTCCGAGTTCGATTTCTAATGTCATTCCTAGCTTGCTCATTCTCGCAAGATATTTTTTACATATCTCAATGTTTTCTTCCAATGGCTCCTCAGAAAGGTCAAGCATGTGAGAGGAGAACAAAGGCTTCTTGAAAGTCTCATAGAACTTTTCACCAGCATCCAACAACCCGTCAATCCACGGCAATAATTTCTTAGCGGCATGGTCAGTATGGAGAATAACAGCAACTCCATAAACTTCAGCCAACTGATGAACATGGTAAGCAGCAGAGATTGCTCCGGCTATAGAGGCTTCTTGATTTCCATTTGGCAAAGACTTGCCAGCGTAAAATTGTGATCCACCGTGTGACAATTGGATGATCACAGGAGAATTAACTTCTTTTGCAGTCTCTAATACTGCATTTATAGTATTTGTACCGATTACATTCACAGCAGGAAGTGCAAATTGATTTCTTTTAGCGACCTCAAATATTTCCTGTACTTTGTCTCCGGTGACAACACCTATCATAGCAGAGCTCTTTGTCTGATTTAACATGCTTATTTCGTTTGGATTTAAAAAATAAAGATAGCTAAAAATTGATTAATTATTTCTTGTAATATCGGGAAGCAGGAAAGTTGTGTCAAAGGAAAGCGAACACTGTAGGGATTGTTAAATTGCTGCTATTGACTAAGCGGCTAAAGATACCCATCTTCTCAAGGGAATCTTTGCCATGAACATCAGCGCTAATTGTAAGAAAAACTTAACCCGTTTTTTGTATCATTTTCCCAAAATGTTCTAATCACTGGGTCAGGGGGTCGTGTCTGAATACTACTTTCCACAAATGTATTAGGCTTTCGAATCTCTAGGAATGACCTTTAGGAGAATTATTTTCTGGACCGTTTTCGGTTTTTTTCTTCCATTGTAACCCTTTTACTGTGAGCTCGTCCCCATCTTGCAGTTTCACCATAATTGTACTCTCTTCCATTTTTCGGCTATATGGCTCATCTCATATCAGCTGCGCGGTGAAATGTATTCCTGTCTAAGTCAATCAAATCCTTTATTGCCAAAACCAATCCAACAAATAGGATAACATAGACAAGCTTAAGATTTTATAATTTAGGCCCTAATGGTGGCAGGCCTTAAGTTGAGCTTTACCTTGTCATTGTTGAGCGTAGAATTTTTCATATTATAGAATTATTATATATTTTCCCTGCTAATAAATATCTAATTATATTTGCACCACATTAGCCTCCATCACTCTATAAAAAGGCTACATTCTGTTAGTATAATGATTAGGATAATTTTCCCATTAATATTATTTGTCCAAGGAATATCCTTCACTGTCTTAGCTCAGCAAAAACCTACAGCTCCTAAGCAAAGCGTGGCAAAACCAGACGGCGCTAAATTGATAGCCAATTCTGACTGCTTTGCATGTCACGATATGAAGGATAAGAAGGTTGGCCCACCGTATTTAGAGATTGCAAAAAAGTATACCCTCACTCCCCAGAATATTGACAACTTGAGTAACAAAATAATAAAAGGAGGAAAAGGGGTTTGGGGTGAAATTCCTATGTCGCCTCATCCAAGCCTTAAAAAAGAAGAAGCAAGCGGGATGGCTAAATATATCATTGGACTTGATAGTAAATAGATCAGGGCATCACCGAGTCTAAGGTCTGTGATAGTTGAATTGTCCCTCAGACTTTAGGTTTTAAAAAAGTTCTGCTTAGACTTCTGTCGTTCTACGTTGAATTTTTCGCCTTTTTCATTCTCACGATACAAATTAAATATGGCCTCGCGGTCTATTTCACTTGACCCAAGTTGTTCGTTCTTTAAGAAGGTTAAGTCTTTTATCTCACCTTGCTCTTCCTTCAATAAGACATTTAAAAATCAAGCAATAGCTCATTGTTTGGCTCTTCCCCAAAATAGCTTTTTAAAATCAAAATCGGCAAGGGGGTGGATATATTGCTCTGTAACTCTGCCATGAACAATGTTGCTTACTTAAAAAATGAAAAATAAAGGTAGGCTTTTCAGTTTTGAAACTCAATCCTAGATATTATAGATACGACATATGATCCAGCAATTAAAGAGGGATTTTAGAACAGAAAGCAAAAAGGTCTGCAATTGCAGACCTTTT
>DASVUU010000143.1:0-5208 GCA_036386935.1 Cytophagaceae bacterium
CTGCAAATTGGCCGTGCCCTGTGTAAATTGGAACATAAATAAGTTGCTTTTTAAGACTACCGTCATTCGATGACGTGGACTTTTGATTTGTGCTCAAAGTGTAGGTATAATTCAGGCTTAAGTCAATTCTCAACTTATCAATATCTGCCCTTACGTTAAAAGTGTTCTCAATGCCTCTGGACCAGACGGATTGAACATTCATGGGTGTCCACCAATCAGCCCCTGGCAACCAGATGATGTAATTATTTATGTTGCTATTAAAGAAGGTAACGTTTAGTTCTGGTTTAAATATTCCTGCGGTCGTTCTTGCCGAAATTCCTAGATCTTGACTCCATCCTAATTCTGGCTTTAAGTCCACGTTCCCACCAGGCTGCCAATACAGGTCATTAAAGGTTGGAAGTCTGTAGTTTCTTGAAACATTGGCTCGGATGGAGAGACCATTTATAATAATTCCTGTGACGCCGAAGGATGGGATGAAAGGCACCGGTCTTTTGCCTACAATCTCTTGTCTAATATTTAATGAACCGTTCCAATTTGGAATAAAATTTCTTACCAGATAAGAGCCAAATAAAGCTGTCCTATTTTGCTGTCGTGGGATGACGTAGTTTTTATTAGTGGCCTCGTTGTAAGTATTGTTTAAGCCGACGTTTAAACTTTGGTTCTCTCTTACTTTTACTTTGCTTTCTGTTTCAGTGATGGAAGTTTGGAATTTTGTTAGGTAGGATAGGCCATCTTTATAGTTAAGCTGCTCATTGAAATAGGCCGATCTCACGAAATAAGACACCTTCGGCCCAGACTTTTTCCACTCGGATGAAATTCTTAGAAACTTGTTCTGCGTTTGCGCGATCTGCTTTTCATTTTCGGAGGGTACTTCTCGCAGGATATCTTGTAGCCAAACCCTGAGGTTTATAGTCTGGTTATCATTTATTTTATAATAATTTTCTACCAGTACCCCTTCTTGATCTACCTCCGCATTATATTGTTTCCGTTCGTATAGCTTTGATATCTTAAAATCGTTTTTCCCATAAGTGTTAAAATACCGAACGTTAGAAATGAATCTCCGTTTACTTATTTGATAATTTATTCCTGTATAAATATTTTTATAACTACCCGCAATACCAGAAAGGTGTAAAGAGTGACCTTTGTCAAATGAAGGGTCGTTGTTTAGATGTATAACTCCCCCCACCGCGCCACTCCCAAAGAGGGCGCTGCTACCTCCGTATTGCACGTTTACCTTATCCAAAAAATTGACAGGAATGGTAGAGAAATCAGACTGTCCAAGTGTAGGTCCTTGTAGGTTAAATCCATTCCATAAAATGGCTGTCTGGCTGGCCCCTGTTCCCCTTGATGAAATGGTAGACATTTGCCCGGCACCATAAGCTTTGACAAAAAGGCTGGTATGTTGACTGAGGAGATCTCCCAGGTTATTGGATGATAAGTTTTGAATTGCCAGAGAATCTATTCTCTGAATTTTACTTCCTAAAGCAAAATTATTGAGCCTATTGCTTTCAACCGTTACCTGTGGCATAGCGGAAATACTATCCGATTCTAACTGGGCATAAGCGGTTAGAAAGATTGAAGAACATAAAAAGAAGGCAAAAACTTTTAACAAATACATTACACGAATAAAGCAGAATGATATTCGTTGGATTCGGGAAAATAAGGATAGGGCCTAACATGTAGGATTGCTATTCTTTGCCTTTTCTCCGAAAGCTACGAATGGTAAAGTTATGGCAGGTCTTCTGACTTACTCACTTCTGACTGCCTTCCCGTCCGAATAAGACAGTGGCTTGGGGTGTCAGAAGCTTTGATGAGCTTACAGCAGCGGGAACTGTTCTGGACTTACACCAGATTCCCTTTTAATCCCAACAATAATTGTATTGATGGAAACCAAAACGGTTGCAAACTTAAGTAAATTAAATTGATATTATATAGTTAATGATTTATAAAATGAGTTTTTAATAATTAAGTGTGATTTTATGTTCTATCCATTATTCAATAAACTTATTGGGCTTACCTTTTTTGATAGATAGCCTGGAACACTAAACAGCAGGGGATGGAATAGACAAGCTAAAAGCTCTATTCCATCCAGCAATTCTGGACCGGGTTGGGTGAAGAGATCGGCATCCACAATAAACGCAGCGTTATTCTTGACCGCTCTTAATTCATTCCACCCTGGCAGACGCACGAGCAGGTTGACCTCATTTTCTGAGCGGGTTACTTTAAAGCCGCATGGAGCCACTACCAGGACTTCAGGGTCATATCGCACTATTCTCTCCCAATCTGTAACAATGGAGTATCCAGAGGGATTAGATAGCATGTCAACCCCACCCGCTTTGGCAATCTGATAAGGGATCCAGTGGCCGCAATTATAAATAGGATCCAGCCACTCCATCACCATTACCCTACGTAACGGTGCGTTATTTTTTCTAAGCACGTCAAGAATGCGATCGGCCCTTTTTGTAGAGAGACAAGCAAGTCAATGCCTGCTTTTTCGTCTTCGAGAGTTTTTGCTATCGTGAGTATATTTTCAAAAACATCCTCCAAATTACTCGGGATGAGCGGGATGATGAGAGGTTGTTTCTTAAGCTTTGTTATGGCTCTTTGCACATAGCTCGTATCTATCTGGCACACATCACATACATCCTGTGTGAAGATGATATCAGGGCTTATTTCATTTAGCAAGTCGATATCTATGTAATATAATCCCTCACCATTTGCTTTAGATTCGGAAACCACTCGATCTATTTCATTACTAGAATAGTTGTTTCCTTCGAGGTAGGACCGCACTACCCTAGGTTTATCGGAGTCACATTCAAAGGTTACACCATAAAGGTGTCTTTCTAGACCCATTTTATAGATCATACTAGTTGCTGCAGGCAAAAAGGAGCAAACTTTCATAGGTGTGAAATAGTTACTTTATTTTGTGTAAGCGTTAGCGCCGCAATTTTGAAAGTTGGAAAGCTCAAAAGAAACGAATTATAAATCTGATAAAACCCTCTGCAATTGGCGTTGATCTAACCTATTAAGGTATAATAATTAGTTAATTTTCTAATAAGTCGCAAAACCAGAATCCAGTGTCATGATTGGTTGGGCTGCGAGAAAAACACGTGTCATCCTGTTTATCAGATTCTTTGGGAGCCTGATAGTTTCTATAAACTACCTCTCCAATTGTAAAAGGTATAGGTTTCTGGAAAATGGGTCCGTCATATACAAAAGAATGATATTCTCCGTTTTCCCCACAGGGGTCTACATTTTTGGGTAAGTCTTTGAGAAAATCTTTATCTAAATTTCGGCCGGCAAAAGATTTGTCAAGGTATTTTTCATTCACACACACTAAGACCGCCTTGAAACCCAAGTCTATAAACCGATCGATAAGGTAGGAGGTGGGTTTGTTCCAGAGGGGAAAAACGCCTTTTATTTGTACTTTCTCAAGTTGCTTTTCACGGTATTCCCTCAGATCCTCAAGGAAGATGTCTCCGAAAATTGAATATTCAATTCCCTGATCCTTCATCTCTTTCCAAGTCTGATGAAGGAGTTCGTCATAAACGGTCATCGAAGGCATCTCTGGAAGCATTAGTTTCTTTAGTGGCAGTCCAATTGATTGAGCCTGTCTTTCCAAAAGCTCCACTCTTACGCCGTGCATAGAAACCCTTTGATAGGATTCGTTTACAGAGGTTAGTAGAGCAGTAATGTCATATTCATTATTCTCTTTTAATGCATGCAAACATAAAGAGCTGTCTTTTCCGCCGCTCCAATTAAATATAGCTTTCGGTTTTTTCATCAAACTATTGATTTATAAAATTGACTTCCAAAGGAACGAACAGAAAATGGGGGAAATACAAAGAATGAAGCTGACTCAGGAAGAACGCTGATCTATTGTATACCTTTTCTCCGAAGGCTACGAATGGCGATGAAATGGCAGGTCTTCTGACTTACTCACTTTCAACTGCCTTCCCATCTAAGTAAGACAGTGGCTTGGGATGTCGAAAGTTTTGATGAGCTTACAGCAGCGGGAACTGTTCTGGACTTACACCAGATTCCCTTTTAATTCCAATGATAAATTGATCTACGGAAACCAAAACGATGCAAACTTAATAAAGTTGATTATATTATCACTAATACTGGGTTGTTTTTAGATACCATTTGCCAAATAAAGGATAATTATTTAAAATAGCTTTTCCCTTTATATTTATAAGGCTTATGTTTGCTCAGTGAATACAGATCTGAAGCCCGTACGGATAAAGAAAATGCCTGCTTCCATTAAAAGTTTACAACATCTACTAACTATAGCCATTGCCTTTGGTTTTATTGTAGGTTCACTTCAATGCACGCACAATAAAGAGTACTCCCAAAAAGATACTTCAAAAAACGGAGGTGGTTTAGATAAGGTAAAATATTCTAACGGTTTCGAGATAATTGACAATGATTCTTTTAAGATTGTCAATGTCTTCTTTCCAAATAACCGGCAGAAACTACTTTACAAGTACCTACTTATTAGAAGAGGAGATAAAAGACCCCTTGGCTATGAGGATGCAATTGTTATAGAAACGCCTGTGAGATCTTTTATAGCTCTCTCTACGATGTATGTTGCTTATGCGGAGCAGCTCGATGTTTTAGAAAAACTTAAAGGGATTTCCGAGATCAAATATGTCAACTCCAAAAAGGCCTTGCAGCTCCACGCGGAGAATAAAATTAAGGATCTCGGTATAAATTCTTCGTTGAATATTGAAGCCATTTATGCCTTGAAGCCAGAGATTATCGTCTGCTATACCTACGGAAATTCTAATTATGAGATCCATCCCAAGTTGCACCAGGCTGGACTGAAACTCGCGGTTCATGCGGAGCAATTAGAGACTAGCCCGCTAGGTAGAATGGAGTGGATAAAGTTTTTTGCCCTTCTTTTTGAGAAGGAGGTTCTTGCAGATTCGATTTTTAAGGAAACTGAAAAAAGTTATTATAAGATTAAGGCGATCGCAGCCACAGCGGAAGCCTCGCCAACAGTATTTACGGACATCAAATACGGAGATACATGGTTCATGCCTGGAGGTAGAAGCTATCTTGCACAATTATTATTGGATGCTCATACCTCTTACTTGTGGAGTTCCGATACAAATAAGGGAAGTATTCCCCTGAGTTTTGAAGCAGTATATGAAAAGGCACACAATGCTGATTATTGGATCAATCTAAGCGACTGGCACAATAAAT
>DASVUU010000144.1:0-7126 GCA_036386935.1 Cytophagaceae bacterium
GTGGTGCTATATAAATCTCTCAAGGACCTAATCCTTGAGGAAAGCCATTTGTTTAGGCTAAAGGAAATTTATGATTTTGAAAAGTGGTTGAAGGATGAAAAGATAAATGGTGAATATATTAATCAAAATATAATGACAGACTGGTCATTAATACGATCTAAGCTACTTGATGAAATCCGCGTGTATGATATAACTAAGATTTATGATTCATTAGGATATTTGGACCCAATCATGGATGTAGATGAATTAACCGTTGGAGAATGTAAAATAATTGCTCTAGATAAATTTGCTCTAGTTACAGCTAAGGTAAATTTTAGATTTTTTGCTAAGGTGTTTAAGCCAGACCCTAATGAGGCAAAATTTACAGAACAACATGGGGCTAATTTTAAAAGCACCTTTGAGTTTAACTTTACCATACAAAAGTTGTCAAGGCTACAGTTTAAAGACTTAGAATTGATAAAAATAAGTTTGATATAGTGGTTATAACTTTGACAAAAGAAAAGAATGTTAACTCTATGCCTTATTAGGCAATAGCTGCCCCGCGCCCCGGATAGAAGCGGTAGCCCACAGTACCGCTTTTCGCGGGACGAGGACTACAAGCGTATAGCCGGCCAAGGCGCCCAACGTATTCACCCTATCCAAAAGATCAAAAATACTTAACCCGTATTTTGCCTTTACAACAGATCAGCCATTCCGCTAACGTCTTCCCTCAAAAACACCAACCCTCGCCCCTACAACAATTCCTCTTTATTGCTTTTGCTGAAGTATTCTTTCAGAGCTTTCTCGCCGAATTTGTAGAATACTACTGGGGTGACGATCATGTCGAGTAAGGTGGAGCTGAGGAGTCCGCCTAAGATGACGGTTGCGACGGGATAGAGTATTTCCTTGCCTGGGGCGTCTTTGGAGAGCGTCAGGGGAACTAAGGCCAGGGCAGCTACCAGAGCTGTCATTAACACGGGTGAAAGGCGCTCGAGGGAACCTTTTACGATCATTTCTTTGCCAAATTTTTGGCCTTCGTGCTCTACCAAATGGATGTAATGGGAGATCATCATGATGCCGTTTCTGGAGGCAATGCCGGTCAGTGTAATGAACCCTACGAGTGAGGCGATGGAGAAGACGCCGCCTGTGAGCACTACTGCGACGATGCTTCCTATGAGTGCCAAGGGGATGTTGAGCATGATCTGACCAACGATTCTATGGGATTTGAAATGGGTGAACAATACGAGGTAGATGCCTGCGAGGGAAAACAGACACAAAATAAGAATTAACCGTGAGGCTGACTTCTGACTTTCGAACTGGCCGCCGTATTGGATAAAATAGCCCTGCGGGAATTTTACTTCTTGCCCTATCTTTTGCTGTATGGCGGCAACGGTTGTGCCAAGGTCTCTGCCTGCGACGTTGCATGAGATGATGATCCTTCTTTGGGTATTCTCATGGTTGATGGTATTGGGGCCGTTTTCATAGAAGATGTCTGCAATCAGTTTCAAAGGGATCAATTGCCCATTGGGCGTTTGTATCAATGTCTCTTTGATGGCATCGACATTGCTGCGTTCTGCCTCTGTGGTGCGCACGACGATGTCGAAACTCTTTTGGCCTTCGAGCATTTGTGAGACGGTGGTTCCGTTGAGTATGGTTTGTAGATTTTCTACCACTTTCCCGACTTGGAGTCCGTACTGCTTCACTCCTTCCCTATTGACTTTGATGAGCAATTGTGGAATCAATACCTGACGTTCTACCTGCACATCGACTACACCTTCTACGTTGGTGATCTGGCTCCTCACCTGTGTGGCCAGGTTTCGCAGCTCTCCCAGGTCATTGCCGAATATCTTTATTGCTATCTGTGCCCTCACGCCCGACAGCAAGTGGTCTAGTCTGTGAGAAATGGGCTGGCCTATGTTAATGGACACGCCTGGTATAAGGGCCAGGTTGTCGCGGATGTTTTTCATA
This sequence comes from Cytophagaceae bacterium, assembly GCA_036386935.1. Classification (GTDB taxonomy): domain Bacteria; phylum Bacteroidota; class Bacteroidia; order Cytophagales; family Cytophagaceae; genus DASVUU01. Next base: position 1,948 of record DASVUU010000144.1, read on the forward strand.
ATTTCATCCTTGGTGCGGCTGATCTGCTTCTCGTCTTTGAAAGCAACTTCTATCTCGGAGTTGTTGACGCTCTCTGCATGCTCATCAAGCTCGGCGCGCCCCGTCCTGCGTGCGGTGAATTTTACTTCTGGCACTTTTAGGATGAGCTCTTCGGCGATGGTTCCTATTTTATTGGATTCGGGAAGGGAGGTACCGGCATCGGCAGACAGGTTGATGGTGATGGACCCTTCGTTGAAGGGAGGTAAAAACTCTGTTCCGAAGAATGGAATAAATATCATGGACGCGAGAAACAAGAGCCCTGTGAAGAGCATGACTTTGTTGGGATGGCTGAGGCCGAAGTCTAGCAACTTCACATCTTTCTTTTTGAGCCACCTTACCAGTCTGCTGTCGCTTTCTTCTTGCATCTTCTTCATCTTAGGAAGCAGGTAAGAGCACAGAGCGGGGGTCACTGTGAGGGAGACGAACAGGGACGCGACGATGGAGGTGATGTAGGCGATGCCTAACGGTGCAAATATCTTTCCTTCGATGCCTGTCATGGAAAACAGGGGAAGGAAAACGAGTACGACGATGATGGTGGCGTAGACGATGGAATTCCTTACCTCTGAGGAGGCGTCGTAGATTACCTTTAATGCTGGTTTTGGGTTGGGCAAATGTCTGTTTTCGCGCAGTCGTCTATAAACGTTTTCCACATCGACGATGGCGTCGTCTACCAGTTCACCGATGGCAATGGCCAATCCTCCGAGCGTCATGGTGTTGATAGAGATGTCGAAGGCTTTGAATATCAATCCCGAGATGATGAGGGAAAGAGGAATGGCCGTGAGCGTGATCGCGGTGGTGCGGAAATTGAGAAGGAAGAGGAATAAAATAATAACGATGAGGATGGCGCCGTCTCTCAATGCCTCTACCACATTGCCTAAGGCAGCCTCGATAAATGTGGCTTGCTGGAATATTTCTGAATTGATCTTTACATCTTTTGGGAGGGAACCTTGTATTTCGTTGAGGGCCTCTACGATGCGCTCTGTGAGTTCGACCGTGCTTGCATTGGGTTGCTTCTCTATAGATAAAATGACGGCGGGCTTACCGTTGATGCTGGCGTCTCCTCGTTTGAACCTGGCGCCGAATTGCACTTCTGCGACTTGGGAGAGTATGATGGGTAGATTGTCGCGATAGCCAACGACAGTGTTTGCGAGGTCTTCGAGGGTGCTTGCTCTTGCGATGTTTCTGATGAGGACTTCGGAGCCTTCTTTGTTGAAGAAATTACCAGTTGTGTTTTGGTTGGTTAATGCTAATGCATCCTCTACATCCTGGATAGAAAGGTCGAACGCTTTGAGCTTCGCCATGGAGATAAGGGCTTGGTACTGTAGTTTGTCCCCTCCTATCGGAATGACTTGCGCGACACCTGGAATGGATAGTAGTCGGCGCCTAACGGTATAGTCGGCCAATGTACGCAGATCAGCTTGGGAGGTGGTATCGGCGGTCATCCCGACAATCATGATTTGCCCCATAACAGAGGAGATCGGTCCCATGACAGGTGTGACGCCGAGTGGTAAGGAGCTTTGGGTGCTTTGCAAACGCTCTGCCACCAATTGTCTTGCGCGGTAGATGTCTGTGCCCCAGGTGAACTCTACAAAGACCATTCCGAGGCCTATGGCGGAATTGGAACGTACAGCTTCGACGCCAGGTGCGCCATTGAGAGATGTTTCAACAGGGAGCACTACAAGGGCTTCTATCTCCTCGGGGGCCATGCCCTCTGCTTCTAAGAATATGGTAACCCTTGGCCTGTTGAGGTCAGGCAATACATCGACCGGTAGGTTAATCAATATATAGCTGCCGTAGACCATGAGAAGGCAGGCAAAAGCTATGACGAACAGCCTATTGTGAAGAGAAAATGCGATGATTCTATTCAGCATGCTACTTATTTAGGAAGATAGATTTTAACTGATAGGCGCCGGAGACTACGACCCTCTGATTGGGCTCCAATCCTTTTTCGATGATGGTGTAGTCGCCTTCGGCAGTGCCTGGAGAAATGTAATTGGCTCGGAATATCTCTGGTTGCGTATGAGTGAAGATGACGGGCTTTCCTGCGATCTCGCTGATGGCAGAGGTTCTTACCCGTATCTTACTATTGCCAGAAAGGCCGCGTACCTTGATGTTTACAAATTGGCCAGGCTTGAAGTATTGATCGTCGTTGTCGACTACTAAGATTACTTTCATCGATTGGTTAGACTCTGTGACTATTTGGCTGATGCTGACGAACTTTACCTTTTCGGAATGGTATTCTTGCTGCGCGCTTTCTACAATGTACTTATCTGACTGCTGAATCTTTTCGCGGTCTTGCTCATAAACCTGTGCTTCTACCCAAACTACTTTAGTATCGACTACTCTTAGCACAGGCTGTCCGGCTTCCACGGATGACCCAACGGCCAGATTGAAATTGTCTATTATCCCAGAGATGGGTGCAGTGAGTGGAATGCCTTTGTTGTTACCTAGTGAGAGTCTGTCAAATATTGCCTTGCTTTCTGCTGCTTGTTTGAATCGTATTTCTGCATTGATCAGGTCTTTCTTTGCGACGATGTCTGCGATTTTTTGGAGTCTTTCGTATTCCTTTTTCGCGCCATGGTATTCGGCGTAGACTGCTGCACGCTCTGTCCCTAGTTGTATTTGCTCTGGGGCTGTAAGGTTTTGCTCCATGACGGCGAGTAATTCTCCAGCCTTTACTTTTTGTCCAACGGTCACTTTGAGGGAGGTGATTCGTCCGCTTTGAGGGGCAAGGATGTTTGCCAGTCCTTTGGATGACGGAACAATGGTTCCGAGCAAACTTGTGAGTTCACCTGCTGCGGACTTTTGTGTGATTTCGGTCCGCATGTTGAATAGAAACTGGGTTTCTTTTAGAACTTCTACTTCATTCAGATCCCCTGTTGAGGCGGTCTTTTGAGTCTTAGGGGCGCCGTGGTCTTCGCCTTCATGGGCGTTGAGGACACTGTGAGACAAAAGTGCGGAGACTAGTATCGCGAGAACAACTATATATTTTTTCATCTGTTTATCGCTTATTTTTTTTAACAACCAGGTAGGAAACCAAGGCGCCTAGGAGCAAGCCTACTAAAAGTAAGATGATGGAATTTTTAGTAAATAATGGATTGCCCTGCTCCCCCTCTCCTTCTGCTTCGAGCTTATGGCCAACAGCAATGCCTTTTAAGAGTAAGAGATCTGCTTGGTTTCCGCTGGATATGTTCACGGCCAAGCTGTATGACTGGTCTTCAGGGAATGTCCCTTCTACGGCATAGATCCCTGGCTCTAGCCTTTTTACAGCGAACTTCAACGCTGTATTTTCCGGGCTTTGTATGACTATCTTAGCGCTGTCTATAGGCTTGTTTGTAGCGAAGTCTGAAACGAACAACTTCATGACCGCATTTTTTCCCTTTTCTATTGGCTCATATCGGAGTACGAGTTCATAGATATTAGAATAAGCTGCGATGCTGAAATACCCTTTGGACAAATTGCCGGCGTTGGCGGCAGGTGCGTCGTTGTGGCCTTCATGGCTGAATGAAGGATAGGATAATAGTAATATAAATGCAAGAAAAAATGATTTCATTATTCTCCTTTTAAGTAGTTTAATTGGATGACGGCAAGGTTGTAATTTCTGATGGCTTCATAGTATCCCTGTCTGATTTCGAATGCTTGGTTAAGACTAAGCATATACGTCATGAAGTCGATGATACCGCCTTCAAAGCTTCTATGCGCTGTAGTGATGATCAGGTCTGCCTGTTTGAGGGCTGACTCTTCGTAATAAGCCAATGAGTTTTTATTTTGCAGGTAATCGTTGACTGCCTGTTGGTAGTTGCTTTTAAATGTTTTTTCCGCGATAGAATATTGGGACTGCGAGATTCCCGTGCCTATGCGGGCTGCTTTGATTCTTGAGTTGTAGGTCCAAAACCAGACTGGTAAGGTGATTCCAAATCGGAATCTGTAAAGATAAGGACTGTCTTGAAACCCTTGGTTCAGGTAACCCAGCATTACCCCTGGGGCGAGCCTTGATCTTTCGAGAGATAGATTTCTTTGAGCAACTACTCTGGATTGCCTGTAATAGCCTAGCAATGGATTGACGGTCGTGTCGTAGGTAACGGTATCGATTAAGACTGGATTGGGTATTTTCTGCAGCGGTGTAGCGGGCACTATCGGCTTATTAATTGGCCCTATCAGGGTAAGCAATTGTCTTTGGGAATTGCTGAATTCGAATTCGGCTTTTGCAAAGTTGTTGTGTACTTCTCTCGATCTTGCTTCAGCATTTACCTTTTCTAGGAATGGTGCTTCTCCTGCATTGAACCTTCTGTCAGACGCTACAGATAGTGCTTTGTAGAGGCTGTCTTGGTACCTCATCTGAGTTAATCTGAAATAACTGAATTGTAAGTTTTGGTAGGCAAGCCTTACTTCTCTTTTTAATTGTGCTTGGTTGACGATCAATTCTTTTTCCGCAAGGATTACATTTTGCTTGCCGAGTTTCGCCTGGCTAGCGTAAACCGTTGGAAATTCAAATATCTGCTGGATTCCTATTGCAAACTGCACCGATGTGGGGCTTTCCACCCATAGATCTGGGTTGTTAAAGCTATAGCTTCCTTTCTTTAATGCCCTTTGTTGAGCGATTTGTTGGTTTGAAAGGGTTATCTGGGGATGGGTTTTGAAGGCCAATTCGGTGGCTTCTTGCTCGGTGATTTGAGCAAAGAGGTTGCCTTCCACAAGGCGGTTGTTTAGTAGAACTAGTAGTATAAAAATTTTAATTCTCATATTTTAGTAAAATAGCCTCTGCATAAGCGCAGGCGAATTCTTTATATCATTATTTTGCTCCCTCGTACTTTAATGACTCGTCACATTAGCACAGCTTTTCAATTACAAAGCAATTTTTTCGTAATCGATACCTTTGTCCTGCCGGACTGGCTTTCTTTTCTTCTTGATAAGAAAAGAAACAAAAGAATCAAGACGAATCTGAAACTCGCGTCAATTGCGCGCACAATTCGAGTTTTATGTCAAGGGATGTGCGTTGCATAATGCTACCTTTCTGTGCTCAAACAGCAAATTCGTCGGTTCTCTTCTTCATTCTTATAGTCTTCTTAACAAAGTAAGTTTTAAAATCTTAACTGCAATATTTTGCTGTACCCGGTCGTCGAGCGGAGCCGAAACGACG
>DASVUU010000145.1:0-1508 GCA_036386935.1 Cytophagaceae bacterium
GACTATAAATACCAATAATCAGTTTATTGACGGGGTATATGTTTACAAATACAACTACACCACTGCCGCAAATGAATTTAGTAAACAATACGAATTGAAGGAGATTGGACAATTAAGTAACTCTGATGAACAGAAAACTAAAATTCACAAAGGATTTCAACAATTATATCCAATAGGTTATTTTCAGGATAAGACATTCTATTATGATAAAGCCAACAAAACTTTAAGGCTCCATCTCTTTAACGATGCTAAAGGGTTGTTCCACGAAAAATTGACACTCTATTCAACCTATGTGAATTCGATGGGAGATATCGCAAAGATTGAAGAAGTCAAATACTTAAATCATCCTTTGGCGTTTCCTAATTACATTATGACACCAGAGAGTGCTTTTACCTTATATGATAAATCATCGAACGAAAAGAAAGGACCTATAGATTTTATAAATTCCTATTCTGGAAAATCTGACACTAACTATTTCTTCTGGTCAGTGTTTGAAAGAAAAGGCGGCGAATATGATATCTTAGTTTCTGTGAAAGAAAGCAACGCAGAGATTATTGCATATAAATTGAAGAAATAAGAGAGCTAAATAATCTAGTTAGCTTTGCTATTCTAAACACTAGCTGGAGGATTTTTATCACCTCACGATGTGGTATTTTGGAAACTTTATTAAACATGTCTCCTTGTAGGTTAGCTGCTTTTGCCTATGCTGATTCGCAATTGATTTTTTGATCTCCATGCAAACTCATTACCTTTGCATGGGGATTTTGTAGCTTCTCCAGAAGCAGTAGGAATGGGCATCAGACTTCCCTTTACAATTTCAAAATATTTCAAAAAGGAGCAGAAAATTTGTCAATGAATTTATGACCTATAAGAAAAATGACAGGTAGCGTAATCAGCTAACCTATAAGCACTCTGAGCATGCAGGAAATTTACAAACAAGACCAGACGATTGAAAGAATAGACTTCACCCAAGATCCGCTTCCAAAGGGTGAATACGAAAGCTGCATCTTTAAAGGATGTAATTTTTCTAATGCAGATCTCTCTGACTTTAGGTTTATAGATTGTGAATTTAACGGTTGTAACATCAGCTTGACAAAGATCAACAAGACTGCTTTTCGGGATATAAAATTCATCGATAGCAAGATGCTGGGACTTCGTTTTGAAAGCTGTAATCAGCTTGGACTTGCCTTTAGTTTTGAGGGCTGCCATCTAAACCATTCCTCCTTCTTCAAAGCAAAGATCAAAAAGACTCCGTTTAAAAATTGCCAATTACGTGAGGTGGACTTTTCAGACGGCGATTTATCGGCAGTTGTGTTTGACAATTGCGACTTAATAGGGGCAGTTTTCGACAATACTATTCTTGAGAAAGCTGATTTTAGAACATCCTGCAATTACTCATTTGACCCAGACAAGAATAGGATTAAGAAGGCTTATTTTTCACTTTCTGGCATTGCTGGACTTCTGATAAAATATGACATTAACATTGAACAATGATTCCAAGAATTGAG
>DASVUU010000146.1:0-2939 GCA_036386935.1 Cytophagaceae bacterium
CTACCCGAACCTTTAGCAGTAAATGTAGCAGATATATGAGGAGTGAAGTTGGTAGCCCCAAACAAAGAAAGTTCTTAGGCTTTAGCTTTTATCAAAAGAAGAAAGAAGTGGCTGTTCGCATCCATGAGAAATCTTTGATAAGGATAAAGGATAAAGTAAGGAAGCTCACTAGTAGGAGCAATGCGATGAATATGGAACAGCGGATAAGAAAACTGTCTAATCTAATCACAGGTTGGACTAGTTATTTTAGCCTGTCCGATATGAAAAGACATTGTCAAGAACTTGATGAGTGGATGCGTCGCAGGCTTAGAATGTGTCATTGGAAGGACTGGAAGAAGACTAATGCCAAATTCCATAACCTAGTAAAACTGGGACTATCCCAGGGAGAGGCTTGGGAATTTGCCAACACTCGAAAGAGTTACTGGCGAACGGCCCGTAGTCCCATTCTTCAAAGAACCCTAACCAATACATATTTTGAGAAGACGCACCTTAAGACTTTCAGCCTAGCTTATTTAAACTTAGTAACTTTACCAACCGCCGTATACCGAACGGTACGTACGGTGGTGTGAGAGGACAGTGAGTGAATTAATCACTCACTTCCTACTCGATTTATAACAGGTAGGAGGACTTGGGGTAAGGATATTGATAATCTATTTAGGGATACAACTGCTTTAGGCCAGATCGGCAATAATCTAATTTGCTTCTCACAGAAATAACAGCAGGTTTTAAATATATTAGCATTTCAAATAGCTGTTATTTTGAGCGTGGAAGTAAATAAAGATCACTTATACCTTTCTATAAAGGAACTCATTGTCCATTCTCGACAAAGGGTCTACCGAATGGCGAATTCTGCTCTACTTGAAACGTACTGGCAGATTGGTAAGCTTATAATTGAGGATGAACAATTAGGTAGTACTAGGGCACAATATGGCAAGGGAGTGTTGAAAAAATTATCAAGGTCGCTTACCTTAGAGTTTGGCAAAGGCTTTGACGAGCGTAACCTCAACAATATGAGGGCCTTTTATAATGCGTTCCCAATTTGGGACGCATTGCGTACCGAATTGAGTTGGACTCATTACAGATTGCTATCCCGGCTGGATTCTGGCCAAAAACGAAATTATTATTTACAAGAATGCGTAGCCTCTAATTGGAATAGCAGAGAGCTACAGAGGCAGATAAATGCATTAGCCTTTGAACGTGTCGTAAAACATTTGCCTTCAAAGCCAGGCAAACCCTCCATAGAGAATTTGATAAAGGACCCTTATGTTTTCGAATTTCTTGGATTGTCCTCAGAAAACAAAAACTCTGAGCGGACCATTGAGACTGCTATCATTGATCACCTTCAAAAGTTCCTACTAGAATTTGGAAAAGGCTTCGCATATGTAGCCCGCCAACAACACATCGTCACAGACACGTCAGACTTTTTTATTGACCTGGTCTTCTACAATTATATCCTGAAATGCTTTGTGATAATAGACTTGAAAAAAGGAGCTATGACACACCAGGATATTGGTCAGCTAGATATGTATGTGCGCATGTATGATGATTTGAAAAGAAGCGAAGATGACAACCCCACTATTGGGATTTTGCTCTGCTCAGAGAAAGACGAAGCGATTGTAAAATATTCGGTGCTCAACGATCAAAATAACTTATTTGCAAATAAGTATTTATTGTATCTGCCAAAAGAAGAGGAATTAAAAAATCTTATAGAAGAAGACCGCTTAAGATTTGAACTGGAGATTAATCAAAAAGAAGGTCAGTCAGACGAAAATCTATGAACTCCATCACCTCGCTATTCAACATAAAATATCCCATCGTCCAAGCCGGAATGGTTTGGTGTAGTGGATGGAAATTAGCATCGGCCGTTAGTAATGCCGGAGGATTAGGATTGATTGGCTCTGGATCGATGCGGCCGGAAGTTTTGAAAGAACACATCATCAAGTGTAAGGCAGCAACCCGTCTCCCTTTTGGGGTAAATGTCCCTTTGCTCTACCCAGACATCGACCAACATATAGAAATAATCATAGAGCAAAACGTGCCGATAGTCTTCACCTCGGCAGGCAACCCCAACGCGTGGACAGCAAAATTAAAGGAAGCTGGAATTACGGTCGCTCATGTGGTATCAAGTGTCAAATTTGCTTTAAAGGCTCAGGAAGCGGGAGTAGATGCAGTAGTAGCTGAAGGATTTGAGGCAGGTGGCCACAACGGACGCGAGGAAACAACTACCTTTTGTTTAATCCCCATGGTGAAGGATGCAATCAATATTCCCCTAATCGCCGCAGGCGGAATAGCTAACGGCCGCGGATTGCTGGCTGCGTTGGCATTAGGGGCAGATGGAGTGCAGATAGGAAGTAGATTTGCAGTCAGCGCGGAGTCTTCGGCCCACGAAAACTACAAAAAGAAGGTTTTAAACTCAAAAGAAGGGGAGACGGCCCTTACCTTAAAAGACCTCAATCCTGTAAGATTAATAAAAAATGAGTTTTATGATCTCGTAAAAAAAGCAGAAGCCAATGGTGCTACAAAAGAGGAACTACAAGCCTTGTTAGGAAAGGGTCGCGCCAAAAGGGGAATTTTTGAAGGAGATTTAGAGCACGGCGAAATTGAGATTGGACAAATCTCTGCAATGCTCGAAAAAGTTGAATCCGCCGAAGATATTATTAGGAGCATTTGGCAGGAATACCTGTCCTTGAAATCAGATCTCTGCAATTAGTTTCACATATTGCATTCTAAAACCTGTGTAAGTAACCTATTCTTTATCTTTTCGTATATGCAAGATTCGAATTCTAGCATAAAACTTTTTAAGAAAGAATTCAGGATTCGTAAATGCAGAATCACGGTATTTATTACCTTCAACCTTTTTAAGGCTGAGTATTTATAGTATTTTTTAAAACTCTATTTGTAACCACAATGAAAAATCTTTTTTTCCTTGTTCTTTCCAT
>DASVUU010000147.1:0-3111 GCA_036386935.1 Cytophagaceae bacterium
ACGAAATTGAGGGTACTCCGAACTTAGTATTTATAGAACTAGCAAAACCTATTGTCGACAGGCTTCTTAATCCAAACCTATTCTCAAGGGAACTTGCAAATTGAACACCCGTTAAAGAAGCGGAACCGGCCACATTGTTAAAGGTAGCATAAGGGTCTTCAAAGGTGCCTGAAGTGTTGGCAACACCCGCCGATCTGGCTCCTAAGGAGATTATCTCCTGTCCCTTGGCGTTTGAATATTGTAAAATTAAAAAGGCAAAAAATAAACTAAAAAGCTTCACGAAAAAAATTTAGTTGTCGTTGAACGTTAAAGTATAAAGCATTAAAATTAATAAAAATCCGACTAGATCAATATTTGGGGCACATAACTTTGCTATTAACCCTATTGGTTTATAAATTAACCATTTTCTATTTTCACTAAATTTAAGATTTGACCTTACCTTTTATTAAAAGCTAAAGGGAACAAACCAATTTTACATGGCAAAAGCACTTTCATACAGCACTTGGTTATTAACAATACTTTTCGTTCTAATGGGTGATTTATCTTCGGTTGCGCAGCAGGATACACAAAAGAGCCAAGAAGATTCGGTGGGTTCCACAATCGACGGGAAGCGAGACGGGCTTTGGAAATACTATACAGCGCAGAAAACGCTTCTTTTTGAGAAGACTTATGTTGGGAATATGCTAAACGGCTCCTTTATCGGCTATTCCAGGGACGGGAAAGTGATATTAAAAGGAAATTATGCCAACAACCTCGAAAACGGCGACTGGGAAGAATATTATACTAACGGAGGTATTAAGGTAAAAGGGGCCTTCGTAAAAGGCAAAAGAAATGGCTCCTGGCTCGAATATTTTTCTAACGGTAAATTAGCCGTCAAAGGTCAATATGAAGGTGACCTTAAGAAAGACATCTGGAAGGAATTTTATCCTACAGGACAAATCAAAATAGACGGAACCTTTAAGGAAGGTAAAAGAGAAGGCGGATGGAAAGAATACTTCGCCAATGGAAATGTTTATTATGAAAGTTTTTATAAAAACGACCTAGAAAACGGGATAGTAAGGAAATATCATTCTGAAGGTAAGTTACACCGAGAAGGCAAATTTAATGATGGAAAGGAAGAGGGAGAATGGAGAGAGTATTATAGCAATGGCTCGATCTTTTCGAAGAGTAATTATGTCAATGGTCAGGAGGAAGGCACATGGGAGCAGTATTTTGAAAATGGAAAATTAAGCTCTCAAGGCCAGTATAGTAAGGGTCAACTTCATGGGCTCTGGAAATATTTTTACGAAAACGGCCAATTGAAAAGTGAGGAGGTTTGGTCCAATGGTAAAATCATGAAGATCAACGGATACTTTGATAACAAAGGCAGCTCATTGGACGCAGGAAACCTTGTTAATGGGACAGGAACGAGAAAATACTATTACCCTGATGGAAAGATTACGGCAGAGGTAAGCTATAAAGACGGGGTTCAATCAGGCGAAGCGAAAAGCTATTTCAAAAACGGAAAAATAAAATCTATTCTCAATTACGCAGAAGGGAAAGAAGATGGGCTGGCGAAGGAATTTTATGACAATGACAAAGTAGCTGCAGAAACATTTTTTATAGACGGCAAGGAAAGTGGCTATTACAAAGAATACTATAGCAACGGCCAATTGAAGGCTCACGGATTTTATGCAAATGGCGAGCCTGATAGCTTATGGCAAGAATTCCACGAAAATGGCAAAATACTTTCCCATGGCAATTACCTAGATGGCTTGAAGGAAGGCGAATGGTTTGAATATTATGACAATGACACTTTAGGTGCCGGGGGATTGTATTTAAATGGCAAACAAGAAGGCAGATGGGTAGAGTTCTACCCTAACGGTCAATTGACCTCTGAGGGAAGCTATACCAATGGTAAAAAGGAAGGCTTATGGAAAAGCTATTTTGAAAATGGAAAACTTTCTATGGAAGGCAGCTTCATAGATGGGCTGGAAGATGGGTTTTGGAAAATCTACCATGAAAATGGAAATTTAGAATCTGAAGGAAACTTCTCTGCAGGGATAGAAACCGGTAGCTGGAAAGAATATTTTGAAAATGGAAAACTCGCCTCTGAGGGAACCTATGAACTTGGCAAAGAAATTGGCAAATGGAAACACTATTGGGACAATGGGCAGTCGATGCAAGAGGAAGATTGGGTGTCGGGCATGCTGATGAACGTTTCAGACATTAAATCTAAAACCGGCAAAACCTTAGATAGAGGAAATTTAAAAAATGGCAATGGTATAAATAAGAGCTACCATAACAATGGCAGACTTTCTGCTATGGGAGCGTTTAAAGATGGGCTCCCTGATGGCGTCTGGAAATATTTTCACGAAAACGGTGTCGCCTCAGGTGAAGGGCCAATGGTCCTTGGGAAACGGTTGGGGCTATGGAAATTCTATCACAATTCTGGAAAAATAGAAGCAGAAGGCAATTATAAGAATGACGAACTAAGTGGCATTTGGAAATACTATAATCAAGGTAAGTTGGCTGAAATAAAAAACTATGACGATGAGACCTTAGATGATGAAGAATAGGTTGGCTTCATTTTATACGCTCCTATTTATATTGGCCTCGGGCATGTTTTTTACCGCAGAGGCTCAATATAGGAAGGAATACTATCCGGACAGCACCATAAAAAGCGAAGGATTGCTTGTGGAAGGTAAGAAGGAAGGGGTTTGGAAATTCTATTATCCCGACCAAATCCTTATGGCTAAAGAAAATTACCGCCAGGATAATCTTGATGGCGGCTCTGAATATTTTGATTTCCAGGGGCATCTTTCTCAGCGAGGAACCTGGAAAGCAGGCATTGAGGTGGATTCATCCTTCCAATACTTTCCCAATGGTTTAATAAAACGAAAAGGTATTTTTAGCGATGGCCTGTACGAAGGTGAATGGGTAACCTTCAACGAAAATGGTACCCTTCATAATAAAGGAACTTATATAAAGGGGACTCCTGAAGGTCTTTGGCTTTTTTATGATGAAAGTGGCAAACTTAAATCTATTGCGAATTATAAAGGAGGGGTATTAGAAGGGTCCTACATAGAATATGCTGAAAATGGCACAAAGAAAGTGGAGGGCACTTATTCC
>DASVUU010000148.1:0-5318 GCA_036386935.1 Cytophagaceae bacterium
ATATATCTTATAATGGAGATGTCTCATCGCCACTTGGTATAAGTGGACTTGACACCATCGCGCCAATGCAAGGGTTTTGGTATAAACTTACATGTACGACAGGTACATGCAGGGACACAATTAGAATTGCTAACGCAGCGAGGGTAACTAGTAGGAAAGCGCTATACAGAGAAGAGGCAATTCAAAGTGATGTTCTAAACCTGCACTTGGAAGGAAACAATTCCATGGATGGAACTGTGGTTAGGTTAAGAAGTGACGGGGGCTTGGGCGTTGATCCGCTGGACGCCATCAAGAGGATGAACGAAGGCTCGGTACCTTCCTTCTATACAAGGATAGCTGGGGATAAGTTTGCAATCAATACCCTTCCGGAAGATTACAATCGTCCAATTTTATTAGGTTACAATGTCCAAAGGGGGGGCAATTATAAGATTAAAGCTGTGGATGTAGCCAAGTCGAATTCTTTTAGCAAATTGACACTTACAGATACAAAGTTAGGTATCACACAAGACCTTATGGTTTCACCAGAATATCAATTTGAAGCTATAAAGGGAGATACGACAAGCCGGTTTTATATCAATTTCGTTTCTACGGTGACTTCAAATATAGAGAATGAGGCTATGCCTAAAGTTAGTATCGGGGGCGATGGGAAAAAGGTCTACATCAAGTCTAACAGCGCAAGCCTGGTGACTGCTGACATTGTTCTATATGATGTCCTTGGTAAAGAAGCCTTTCGTATACAAGGGGCGGACATCCAAAGAAGCATTTCCTTTGAACCAAATATTAACATGGGGGTCTATTCTGTTAAGATAATAACTACAGGCAACAATCAATATAATGGTAAGATTTCAATTAACCGATAATTGAAAAGATAAATAATAAGCCAATGAAAATTTCTTTAATCGTTACATTTCTTTTTAGCATTTTAACTTGCCTGCCAGTTGGTGAAACAATGGCCGCCGCAAATGATCCAGGATCGCCGTTTTTAACTGATAAGGCAAATGCCGACAACGGGTTTGAATCAACATCCTTCCCCACAAAATTTGATGAGCAGCCATTAGAGCACGAGGAAGGAATTCCCGACTTTTTTGACTCTGATCCTGATGATTTTTCAAATCCAACGGACGTTCCGCTAGATGGCGGTGCTTCGATACTACTTTTGGCAGGTGCTGGAATAGCAGCCAGAGGTCTTAGGAGAAAAGAAAAAAACAAAAAAGAGGCTTAGGCCTCTTTTTTGTTCCTGTTGGGTTTATTAAACTGCCCTTTTATCTTTTAAGCCTCTGCCTGGGTTACCGTATCGTTTATTTAGAACGATTGAACAACTCATTTACTATCCCTCGCTATACACCTACAGAGCAGAGGTAAAACAGTACGTCTAAAGGGTAGGGATATATGAACCTTGACGACAATTTTAATTGGCGGGATTACCGATGTGAAACACAGACTTCTTTTCAATGAGGTAAAAATGCAGTAACATCAACTGAATGCTAATTGAAAATGCGCTGGTTCTATAAGATATTGATAGCCATGAAATTTGAATTGTTATAATTATTGGCTGAGCCTTGTCTAATCTAAGCGGAAATAAAAGATCAAGCGATACCTTCTGCGTGAAATGTAGATTTCATTTCGTTGAGGACCGGCATTTGTGTCTTTGGCCTATCCTTTTAAAGATTACATACCTCAAAAATAGCAAACTTTTTTAAAGGGAGTAAATGCTAATACCTCTTAAGGAACCTAGCAAGGTCCATTAGAAAAAAAGATAGGTGGATATCTTATTAGATTATACTGTTACCGATTTATTCAAACTACTAGCATTCGCTGCCTTCTTAGCAAAGTTGAACTTTACCTCTCCAATAATTCTGTTTAAAAAGCTAAAAACGGCAAGGCAGCCAGCTACATAATATCCGCCAATCGCGAATTGCTCGATTTGTAGCGCGATATAAAAGCAACCGATAATCAAGGTAAGAGACAAGAAGGCATAATTTTTTAACTTATATACATAAGAGGCAATACCGAATATAATCCCCAAGATGATTCCAAAGGAAGGGAAGAAGATATTCATGTTGTTGATGAACGGTAGGAAGCAGAAGATAATCCCAAATGGCACACCTAGTGTCATACATGTTACGATCATGTTCAACGGATCATCCTGGCTGATTGAGCATAAATTCATGACTTTTCTTATCACATTAAAAAGGGGTCTGTAAAGACTAATTCCAATAAATAGAATAAAAATAGATATGTTGTGGTGACGAAATAGATCTGCCCCGGCAGACACGAGCCAGATAATACTAAGCGTAAATAAATGTACAAAATGGTTGTAATAGGGTCCTTTGTTAAGGCAAAAGTTCTTTTTTAATTTTTTAAATGGTTCCATGATTGGTTGCTCTAAGGGTAATATATAAGAGTCATAGATATAACCTTGTTACGGTCGAGTATGTTATAGATTTGCTTTCCTTTCTTAAGCTATGAAAGCAATATATATTACAGTAGAAAATAGCTTTAAAGGAAAATTATTGTTCCTTACAAAATTTACGATAAACACTACCCTTTTTTTTAATAATAAGGTTTTGCCGGTATGTATTGCTACCATTAATTACGACTACCGTGTATGCTCCACTCTGTAATTCATCATAAATTTTTACTGCGGTATGTACGGTGTTTTCAAAAGACAATTATTTGATGATAATATTTTGTCTGTAGGTATCATCTGGTGTTCTTACCACTACTGTGTACGCTCCAGTTGGTAACTCATTGTAAATTTTGAGTGTGGTGTGTATGTTGCTTTCAAGTGAATTGAATGTATTGATATATACCTCTGTTCCTATAGTGTTGTAAATCGACACCGTTATTTCCTTATTTTCCTTCTGATTTACAATCAAATTGATGTTGTCTGCCTCAGTTGGATTTGGATAGATTGCGATGCTCTCATGTACTCCATTAAAAGAGGCATCTTGCAGATAGGAATACACTACCTCTCCATTGACACCCACTGCTTTAATTCTATAATATCCAGTTCCTTCTAATGGAGTGCTATCTATAAAATTGTAAATGTTTTCCTCGTTGGTGTTTTCAGGATTTAAAGAACCTATTTGTGTAAATTCTAGTCCGTCAGTACTTCTTTCTATAAAATATGCAGAGGTATTCAATTCATGGGCTGCCTTCCAATGTACCATTGCCTTTGAATCTAAGGCATCCACATTAAAGCTCATAAACTGCAATGGGAGAGGGGAAGTAGGCATGATCAATGTCCATGGAGAGAAGGTAGACAAGCTTGCTACGGTAACAGTATTGGCTGCAATATTCTGTGTTTGGTTTGGAATGCCTTTTGTCCACTTGTTGGTAGAGGTATTGTACCTGAAGGCTTTCAAGCCTGTTTCCCTATCTCCTGACAATGGTCTTTCATCGTCAGCATAGGTAAAGGTAACGGTTGCTGTTCCAGATACTCCGTTTTTAGTGATCTGCCAGAACCTGTCTACTATGTTTTGTATATTGTCAGAGGTGCTTATAAAGCTTGAACTTGCTACAGTTTCCGGGGTGATAGGTCTATTTATATTATTATCGGCGACACTTGCGTAGGTTGAAAGGGTTACATCCCCAGCATTGCCTGCTGTTAAGTTGAAGTTGAAACTAAGGTCTTTGTAAGTACTACTTTTGCCAAATGGAAATATGTGGTTTCCGGTAGTGCTACCAATCTGCCATGTTATCCTACTATTGTTATCAGTTCTTTCGCTTTTCACCCAGCCGTTTGTTTTGGCAACTGCAGTTCCAAGGGGGTTACTGATAGTAAGAGTCTGAGCATTAAGGTCAATATAGTTTGTAGTTAGTGTAAGGATATTAGATACAGTGATTCCCGTTGTTAGATTTACATAATTACTGCTTTTGTCTACCGTGAGCCTTGGGATTATAATAGGAGTGAAGGAACCACCTAAGTTCTGAACGTTTGCCGCTCTAAAGTATGCTACACCCGTGCTTCCATTCCAAATAAGGCTTCTATCGCAAGTGACATTTCCTTCAAAGTTATTCTGCCCATTGTATGCTACCTGTAAACTCCCAGCTCCTGAACCCGCAAAGGTGACGTTACCCACAAAATTGTCGGCAGTTGTACTGGCAAGCCTTTCATAACCAGATCCGTTGTTTGTAACAGTAGTTGTGCCATTAAAAGTGTTGCCACCATTTGAATTATTGTCAGTTGCCCCACTTTTTTCTAAAGAGGTGGTGCCATTGTATGTGCCCCCGTTTAAGTATAATTGGGGGCTTATAAAACCAACGGTTGAATTAAAAATAATAGAGGGGCCAAGGGTTAAGTTTGCGGTTCCAGTAAGATTCATGGCCTGAGGAGCAATATTGCCTAATTGAGTAAAATTAGAGATACTCAGTGTTCCTAATGCGAACGATGAGGCTGACAGGGATTTGCCGACTCCATCGCTGAGGGTAGACGTCCCACCAGATCCTGAGTTTCCAAAGGAGATTCCGCTGCTAGAAGTGTTAGAAAAACTCATCGCTCCATTGAACGCCGCTGTAGTGCTTGCGGATTGGCAAACCCTGATGTATCCCGACGTGGATGAATTGTTAAACGTAGTGGCACTATTAAAATTAACAGAGCTACCCGTATTTTCACACACCATTACTTGGCCGGCAGCTGCATTATTGTTAATGATAACAGGACCGTTGAATGTTGCAGAAGAGCTATTTCCCACAATATAAATATTGCCCGTAAATCCTGTAGTCTTATTAAAGGTAGTAGTGCCTCCAAATGTACTACCTGTGCTTGAGTATGGAATGCTAAACGTCCCGGTATTGTTGGCATTAAAGGTTGCATCTGTACTAAAAACTTCTGGATTAGATGCACCCCATCCAAATGAACCAGTTCCATTGTTATTTAGGTTTGAAACGCCACCAAATGTATTTCCACCGTTAGAAATGTCGTTTGAACTTCCTGTTTTTGTAATTGAAGTAGTTGAGGCTGCCACCGTATTGGTTGTTGAGCCAGTCATTGTTATAGTCGCAGACGTCAGGGCAAGATTTCTTTGAAAGGTGGAAGAAGTAATGGTTGTAGTATTTGCAATACTGCTTGTCCAGCTTCCACCAAAGGTCGAAGTAAGTATAGTTAAATTTCCTGTAGATGTAGTATTGAAAGTATTTGAGGTTGAGCCATTTTGATTGGTGTTTCTAACGTACAACTCCCCGGCAGAAAATGCTAAGGCTCCATTATTTATAGAACCACCCGAGGCAATAGTGGCCGTGCCTGTTCCGCCACTTTCGCAAATGTAAATTCCTTCTCCCGATGGGCAGTTGACAAAAATATTATTAAACGTACT
>DASVUU010000149.1:0-5099 GCA_036386935.1 Cytophagaceae bacterium
GGAAGTCTTAACCTTTTTTTCAAGCAATAGAAACCTGCTGGATTATTTTGGAACCTTCATGGATAGTTACTCGAAATTAATTCTCGGAACGAGAGATAAAGATACCGCTTTCTTTATCAATCCTAGAACTAACAAAAATGAGATCTATTTTCATTTTATCCCGAACAACATTGAATATGAATTTTCCTGGAACTATACGGAATTAGAACAGAAGCACATTAAGCTTTTTTTTCATGGGCAAGAACTTTTCACCTTTGACATTCAATTTGGGAATGAGGAGCTCTTAAAAGAACTCCTCATGGATTTTAAAGACTACTTGATGAAAAATGGGAATGTAAATATTGACAGCGAAATATTGATTAATCACCCTCAAAAGGGAATTTTAAAATTGAATGAAGATAAACTACATACGTAAGTCAGGCTGCTTAACTCAAGTTTATTTTTTACCATAAACAAGGGTTTTATCTACATAAACATATCCAATGTTTTTCTGCAAATGATAAAATTTGATACAGCAAAAGAAATAGTACAGAAAAAGCTTGATGACATAAATAAGCAAACTCAAGAATTTGTAGTCGTTATTCATGAGAAATATCATGAAGAGTTTGATTCGTGTTGGGCCTTTTATTATAATACAAAAGAATATTTTGAGATTGAGAATATATCAGCAAGCTTGGCGGGAAATCATCCTTTTATTGTCTTAAAGAAAGACGGCCGACTAATTGAGACACACAGAATAAAGAATATAGAATACTATTTGGATAGAATAGATAGAGCGGTTCTCCCACCGGATAACTCTAATTTAAAATTAGACGAGCTTTAGCGTACTAATAGGGCAGAAAACAAAGAAGCCTGGAGGGATCCAGGCTTCTTTATTCATTCAAAAAGTAATTAGACTAAAGAATGGGATTAATGTAAATATTAACCAGGGGATAATTTTATTAAACCTAGCATCTCCAAGTTATTGGTTATTGTTCGTTTGTATTCAGTAAACCCCAAAGGCGCAACCGACGGCCCACATTAAGACCAGTAGTCTTTGAATGTTTTTCCTTTAAGATATCCTTCCATAAACCTTAAAATTCAATACCAATGAAAGTAACAAGGAAATAGACAATACAGAGTTCGGCGATTATAAATCATATAGCCCTTGTTGGATAGTGAATCGAGGCTTTTCTTCGTAGGTAATGACATTTAACGGTTTGCTTGACCACTTGTCAAATTGTTGAATTCTCTTTTCAATAAAACATTTTATTTAAATAGCAACGTCCTAAAAATAATAGGACTTTTTGTAGGGGAATAAATGTGATAAACTTTCTGAGATAATAAGAAATATTTCAAAAATCCCAGCATCGCCTGGTAAAAAATATGACTAGTTTTAAAAGTTCTGGAATTTTACCGTTTCGTTTTTTTATCCACAACCTTTTAAATCAGAAATGATTTTATCATTATTGTAAAAGAAAAAGCCCCCGATCCTTTTTCCATTCTACCATCTCATGTGTAGTTTAGTCAGGGTCTTTGGGAAGCTTCAGTTAACACAAAGTAATTATTTTATTGAAGCATCAACATTCTCCCTGGCAATGCTTCTCAATCAAAAAGCCTGTTCCAAGCAGGCTTTTCCTTTGCTTACACAAATATGTCATAATTAGCATAATACTAAAAGGAGAACTTTTCCACATTTTGCCTCGAAACTGTACTAATTCTCTGCACAAAACTGCTGATTTTGCTTAGTAATTTCGGGGCTTTAAGGCCAAATTTTGCTTCCCTAGACGTTTTTATAATTAAAGATCAAACACTACTGTTGATGACTAAGCAGTGTTTTTTTATCCACACTGTGGATAAATATTTGTTTTTCGATAAAGTTTGAAATTTAATTTAGAGGTATAGTTATCAAAACAAGATTGAGCGTTTTTTAGTGATGGGATAGGTTGCTTATAAATATTGCTGTAGGATCTGGTAGACAAGAAAACTATGATAACCGAAGAAAAAACAATCAGATTAAAGAACTTAAGGGACTAAATGAAATTTCACATTGGTCCTATGATCCATTGAAGAATTTTCTAAAATAAAAGATATAGCATTTTATACTTAGCTCCCCTCTGTCTTTACTCATTTTGACTAAGGACAAGAAACGAAATTAGTGTCTCAGACACGGGTTGCTTAAAAAGATTTCTCGGGTTGTATAGCTTATGGTTAATGGCAATAGTAAGACTGGATTGCAACAATAAGTCCCCATAATTTTGCTTTCTTCATATTACTATCCCTGGGGTTTTCTTACAACATTAGAAATTGTTTTAAAAGTATCTTGATATCTTCGACTAGTGAAATCTCATGTGGAAGGAGAATCATGCGTAAGTGATTGCAGTGGAAAACCTACAGCGAGGAAGGAGCGAGGCCTTGGAACGGATAGCACGTGCTCGTTTTTCACAAGAACGTCCAAATATTTTTTTTGGTTTTCATTAGTTTTATTTTTTTCTCCTTCTCTTTAAACCCATTCTCCCTTTCTACTAAAAGAACCGTTACTATTTATGACACGCAAGATTATGAGGTCGTTTACCCGACAGGATTAAAACAAGAATTTTTGAGAAATAGAGTAAGTCAAGCGATTGCTACAATAAAAACGGCGTAACAAGCAAGACATGGTACAGCTACGATGCACACGGGAATGTAAAATGGCTTGCACAGAAGACAGATGACCTTCCTACAAACTTTATAGGGTATGAATATGACCTTGTCAGTAATAAGGTCACCAAAGTGAAGTACAATGAGGAATTCTTCCACCGATATAGTTATGACGAAGACAACAGGCTTGTAAAAGCCGAGACCTCATTAGGAGACATATTTTGGGATACAGATGCACGATATATTTACTATCCCCATGGGCCACTCAGAAGGACAGAGATAGGACAGGATAGATTGCAGGGTGTCGACTACACCTATACGATCAATGGATGGCTGAAAGCAATTAATTCCCCCAACCTTGTACCATCGGAAGATCCATGGAAAGATAGCTATGCTCAAAGCGAGGTGGTGGCAGACGAGTTTAGCCAAGTGATAGGTTACCATGAAAATGATTTTACAAGGACAGGTCCACTCATGGCAAACGCGGGCAATAAATATTACCTGCCAACCACGAAGAACCTTTATAACGGCAACATCAGCACCCTCACGAGCAAAATAGGATCAAGCACAGATGGCAACTACCAAAACACCCTTACAGGTAACGCTTATACCTATGACAGACTGAATCGAGTTACAGGCTCAGACTTTAAGGTATTCAATACCACTGCTGGTAATTTTGGCAGCACAGACAACTATCATGAGGACTTCAAGTATGATGGAAATGGAAATATAAGTAAGGTAACAAGGAACGGCTTCAATTCAGCCGTCCCAAACAATAGCAATGCGGAAATGGATAAGCTAGTTTATGACTATTATCCAAATACGAATAAGTTAAAAATGATCAATGAAACCACGCCATCACCACTTAATAGCAAATTGCAGGATCTTACGCAGCAGGTAGACGAGAACTATGTCTATGACGATGCTGGATATCTGATAAAGGACCTTGGAGAGAACCTTGAATTTGTGTGGACCTACAATGGGAAGATCAGTGAAATGATACCCATATCTTCCACAGCTAAACCAAAGCCACATGTAAAGTTCGCTTATGACGCGCAAGGTGATAGGGTTATAAAGCAAGTTAACAGTGAGCCTTTTACTAAAAGTGGGGCGCGACAGGAGCTTGCTGTCGCTATGACCACTACCCAATATGTTAGAGATGCACAGGGCAATATTATCGCCATATATGAGGCGAAGTCCAAGGTGAATTCTTCCAAGCTCGTGGGGTCTTATATGTTGATAGAATTGCCGATATACGGCAGCGACAGAATAGGCTTTTTTAAACCTGATTTAGATTATGGCAACATTCCTTATTCTCCCCCAAATCTTCCTAAGTTTATTCATAGGACGCTGCGCAACGATTACAATAGAACAATAGGAGGTAAGGCATACGAACTGAAGGACCATTTAGGAAATGTAAGAGTAGTATTTAGTGATGTAAGAAGCGAGGTCTCTGCGGGAGGAAAAGAAATAGATGTTAAAAGCTACTTTAGTTATTATGCCTTTGGTGCCATACAGCCAGGAAGAAACAGCAGTGTAAGAGACTACCGTTTCAACTTCAACGGTAAGGAGATGGACTATGAGATCGGCTGGCAGGATTACGGCATGAGAATCTATAGGCCGGACATTGGAAGGTTTGGATCGCCAGATCCTATTGGAAGCAAGTTCCCTATGCTTTCGCCTTATCAGTTTGCAAGCAATACACCTATTTGGGCTGTTGATCTAGATGGTTTAGAGGCAGTGGTGTATACTGTTGCAAACGATTTAACGGGACATACCTTTATACAGATTGACAATGCAATTTATACATATGGAAGGTATAACGGAACTCACCCAATATTCAAGAATTTTAGACTCCCATTTGGCCTGAATCCTTATGGAGATGGGGTTTTAGTGAAATTAGAAGGGAATGCTGCAGATGATTACCTACGGGAACAATTAGATAAAGGAGCGATGGCATTTAAAATTACAGATGTTGATAAGGATAAATTATTTGTTGAATACCAAACTTGGTATAATTCATCTTTAAAAAAGCCTGATCCTGCCAAGAACAAGCTAAACAAATATGGTGTGATTGTGGAGGATTATGAGTTAATTGATTGTAATTGCACTACAACTGCAGTTGATAAATTGAAAGAGGCAGGAAGCAATATTTTTGAATCGAATGAGTTTGTTCAAACTCATCCCTATGGTGGAGGCGGCCAACAGATTCAATCTCAGCAAAGCTTCTTTAAGCCATCATATCTTCAAGACTTTTTGAAGGAAAAATCTAAATTTAATTCTGGGGTTAAAGATGTAACTGAGACCAAGCGCCAGGAAAATGTAAAGCCAAAAGGAAAAACTAGAACTGCCGGAGACGGGAAAACCGTCCAATATTAACTACTTAAAAAATCAATTGTATGGTAAGATTTTCGAATGGGGCAAAATGGAGTGTTTTTACACTTTCATTAATTATGCTTTTAATAACTTCTTTTGGCTAT
>DASVUU010000150.1:0-4609 GCA_036386935.1 Cytophagaceae bacterium
TTTGTACTTCTTTAAAGAATCAAAACTATGAGCTAACGTCAGAGGATATTTAGAAGTATACATTAAGAATTTATTTTTAAAAATATCGTTTTCGATTTCTAATGAGTCAAATAGAATTACTTCTTCAAACCTATAATTAAGTATTTTCTTATAATGCCTTTGAAGGTCATCTTCAATTTCGTTTGCTGTCATTTGTTGAGCGTTGCAATTCATTGTCGAGAAAAGCAAAATCCAAATTATGATGTATTTTATCATATGCTTGTTGCTAACCAACCAAATAAGCGCACCGTTACGTTTATTTGTCGTGTAGGACCCAAATCTAGGTGGTTTTTTATCAAACTAAAAGCACTGGTAGAAATACAAGGTACGGGGGAATGATAATCATGCAATTGATATGAACTCGTCAGAAGATTATGACAATCCTGTTAGAAATGGTATAGTTACCAGTGCGGAAGACTATCTGTATCGTAGGACTTGTGACAATAAGGGAAAGCAAGGACTTGTGCAAGTAGAAATTATCAATTGAAACATGCGTTGCAAACGCAATTCTCATAAGTCCTCGTTAGGAAACGAGGACTATTGGGGGTCCATGCCTGCAGTGAAACAACCTACGCCTCTTATTTCTGTTCCATTTTCGTTTAGAACTTTAAGTGTCGGGATTGTTTGCGTTGAAATGAATTTGTCCTCGGGATATTCATCTGCATTTGACATTTTTATTTTTACAATAATTACTAAAAAAGCCGTAGTCAATATTTTTGTCCAAGAAAGTTATTTGTCCGCTAACGCAACCCATTGGAGCGTCTGCTTTGTCTAGAAAAGATGTCCCAATTTTTTTGTCGTCCAAAAATATGTCGTATGTCATTTCTTAATATTTTTTGTCTACCGAAATATATGTCCGCAAACCGACCGCTTACAACCGACTAAACGTACCAGTACGTTTATCTGTCATATAGCATACCCTAATCTAGGGATTTTTCATCAAAACTAGAAAAACTGGCTGCCACGTGGATAAATATGTGGGCAACCACACTGTTGAAATGCGGACTGATGAAGTTTTTCATCAAAAGCTAAATTACATTCACGAGAATCCCTGCCTATCGGCAGACAGGCAGGGGTGCACGAAGGCTGAAATTTGGCTATACAGTAGTGCGAGAAATTATGCTAGTCTCTCTTCTGTATTGGAAATCATATATGATCGTTAGTGTTCATTAAAGTAAAAAGCGGGCGGACGCCCTTGCGGTAAAGGCACCGACTTATGTCGGCGCCAGCGGGAGGGTTTTATTCGGTCTGTTTAATAAACAATATGTCCGATTTGCAATTAAAAGTCTGTTGTGTTTTGCTCCAATAGAATTCGGTATTAAGTCTCTTTAAGTCTAGAACAATATCGTCAAGATGCAAATTTATTCTCTCTCTGAGAAATACCATATTTCGTTTTAGCTTCCAGCTATTTGTTACGTCGGTTTCATCAGTTAAAACAAGGAAAAATCTATTTGACGCGTCAAACCTAGCTTCACCCTGATTTTCATAGAACCACTTTTTTAGTTCTTCAGGATTGTCTTCGGCTTCCGAAATTATCGCCCCTTTTTGGCCCTTTAAATCCCTAATAAATTCCCTAGCTTCGTTTCTTCGATCTTCCGAGACCTTGTTATAAAGGTGCAACTTCAGTGCCCTATCTTTCAGATCGTTAGGGATAAGGAGATTTAGCCTTCGGCATATTTGTTTTAACTTGGTTAGCTCATTTCCATAACCTCTTTCCCGAAGCTTTTCGGCAAGTAGTTGTTCTGGGAAATATGTAACCTTTAAATCAAACGGAATACCTTGTATGAAAAAATCTATCTTTTTTATCAATCCGACAGTCGGCAAAACATTTCGATGGTCTTTAAATAAATCCTCAATGAGTATTGATGTCCAATGGTTGTACCAAGAGTTTAAGGTATACCCCCGAAGGCTAGTTAAAAGACTACCTTCAATTTCTTCGTTTATCCTCTCGTAAGATTGGATCTTTTTGATGTAGTTATCAACAATGTTTTTTTCAAGACTGTTTCCAAAAGAGCCGCCCCAATCAAAATTTTGAAGTCGACTCAATTGATCAATCAAGTATTCTTCATTCTGAACCCTTACTAGTCTTTCTTCATGATATTTCTGATTTATAAAAGCATTTATATGTTCGTCTGTAACAGCGACAAGCTCAAAAATATGATTGAAAATTTGCCTAGAGGGAATGTCAAGTATATCTATATTAAGAAGTGTGCAAAATTCATGCATAGTCTCACTACGAGACATGCTCCTTAATTTGAGAAATCGAGCTCCACGGTTATCATTTTCAATCGTAGGAAAATCGTCTCGTCTGAAGCAATCATCTAGCTGCGCAAAGCTCAAGTCTGTCATTTAGTATCCAATTGTTATTTTCGTCGAAGGCAAAGTATTTCGTGAGAATATTAAAAACATCTACATTCCCAATTATTATTTTTCTGGAAAAAATTATTTTCATAATTCTGAGGAAGATTTCATTTGTATCTAGAGGCCCTACTCCAAGCCACCTTTCTATTTCCTTCCGGAAAAAAGTCTCTGTTTCAATGTCGTCCATAATGATGGACTTAATTCTTTGTGATTTTTCAAAGGTTATTAGCACATCACCTTTGATGCTTTTTGACCGATTGATCTGCCTTGGAGTGAACGTTTTCTGTATCATAGAATCAAATGACACCATTTCAAATCCGTTTTTTATACAGGCATTGGTTATCGCTTTCCATTCTAGCCCTGAAAGCGAATGATAAGTCAAAGAAAAATATCCGCCTAGCTTTAAAACTCGTCTGATTTCTGAAAACGCCTCCTGTATGTCAGATTCGAAATTACTAGTACGTTTATTTCTAAGTTTACTATCGGATATAACAATTTCATTGTTGTATTCGGGAGTTAGTTTGAGCCAGGAATTCCAAATGATGCTTTGTTCAAAATAAGGAACAGCGTCACCGTAGGGTGGGTCGGTGAAAATATAGTCAACAGATTCGCTAGGTATCTTTAGGTCTTTAGCATCATGTTGCGTAACTGTGTAAAAATTGGAATGAGTTGGAAACAAGCCGTTGTCAAAAAAGTGTAGATAGTCCTTTTTACCTTTTACTATTTTATTTAACCTGTTTTCAAAATATTGAAGAACATTGTTCTCTAAATAGGTACTACCTATATAAAATCCCGTCATCCAAGCACCTTGAGACATGTCTCCTCTAGACTTAATTGGTGGTACTAACTTAGAGCAGTTCGCTAAATTTGCCGTGAATGCTAACTTAAATAAGTTCTTTTCATTACCTGAGGACTTACTTTCTATAAGACTTAATAATCGTGCGTGGCAAGCTAGAGTCCTTCTTGTGAACAAACTATCAACCGTCATCCCTTTCTTTGCTGATATTCTTGAGTTTTCAATTAGTTCGACGCTCGGAAACCAATCTGTAATTACTTGTTCCTTTTCAAATTTTAAATACTCCGCAACTTGCTTTTCTGATAGTTCTAATTCTTCAGATCTTTTAGCTTTGAAACTTTTATATCTAACTCTTATAGGTGTGTCCTGATTATTTCTAAGGATATTTATCAAATGAACTTTCTCGGTTCCTAAATCTAAACTGTACCACTCATTTAGGAACGGTTCAAACTCCTTTTTTATTAACTTCCACTCAGACATTAATTTTTTAAAGTTAATGTCTTTTGTTAATAACTGCGAATTTATGAAGTTAGCGATAGGGTTTAGGTCATTTGAAATAACATTTCTGTTTAACAAATAGGCTTCACAACAGAAGACGCCATATCCAGAAAAGGGGTCAAGAATGGTGTCGCCTTCTTGTGAATATTTTTCTATCAATGCTTTTAAGTCACCAGAGGGCTTTTTTCCCCAATACTTATGCATTTCATATCTGTCTCTTTTCTGCTTTTCAATCACTTGGTGTCGCCTCATTTTAATCTTGCTAAGATAGTTAATTTTAAGCATTTGCCTAAAATCTAAATAAACGCATCTGGGACGTATATTTGTAATATAGTCCCGTAATCAAAGGTTTTATTAAAAATAACTTGCAGAATACCAATGCAATATGTTTCTGAGGTCTTGCTACAACTTTATACTGATGACTATAGGTACAGTCTGTACCATTTCTGTAGTCGTAAAGAAAAACTGTGTCTCCCCTTAAGTGAACTGACGTTCTGTCGTACGCTGGTCCTTGCTTTCACTTCCAATATTTTTTACTTCCTCTCCACCTTCTGTCTATGCTTATGCCTCTATCCCTACACCCGCAGCAAGGATGGCAGTGGATACCCCACAGACGACGCAAGGAGGCGAGGAGTAGGAACGGACAGCCTGACCCCACGACCTTTTTGTCGGGGGGAGCTGCCCAAATCGTTCAATAGCTCTACAGTTATCCACATCTCTGGCATGAGGTCGTAAAAACCATTAAATTTATACCTGGCTTCTAAAGAAAGCGCTCAAATCAGCTTTAAAACCACTTATTCGAATTGAAACAGCCTCTTGGCATCAAAGAACTTGTAAACCTTCTTTACCAAAACAAGGAAGTGATAGAGATGCTTTTTGGCAACAAGGACTCTATCAATAAGGCCGAAATCCACG
>DASVUU010000151.1:0-2946 GCA_036386935.1 Cytophagaceae bacterium
CGTTGGCCCTGAACTTTTGTCCAACTCTTTTAAAGACTGCTCCATATGAAGCTGCCTCATAAACACATGAAGAATACGGCTCAGGAAATGCCGGTTCATTCTGGATACTATAAGCGTCCACCTTTACCCCTTGATTTTCCATTAATTTCATATAGGCATAAGAAAATTCTGCAAATTCATCCTTGAAGTCCTTAACGCCACCAACTCCCAAAGTGCCGCCTTTAGCTTTCTCCTCTTCATCAGTAGCCATCCGGTTCCAAACTCCATCAAGGCCAAAAATGCAACTGACATACTTTGTCCAATATTGGGGTGAAAACACGGTGGTGTATAATTTCGCAGTATCCGTATTTGCAGCTACCAAGCTTTTTACCTTCTTAAAAGAAGAGGCCGCCACATCTAAAGGATAATGCACATTGCCTTGACAAGCCTCGGTATTTGCTGGCCTACGGATATTGTATTTTGTAAGATCGGTATTGGAGGGATCGTTATTATCATTCACTATCTCCATAGACCCGTCGATTAAATGTCGAAAGATTGTTGCTCCTAAATCATTGACGATATCGTTTGCATGCTTGTCCGAAATGACTGCGTCTTGTGACCGATCCGAACTTGTATAATATTCAATGTTTCCTCCAAAGCCCTCGACCGTTTGAAACTGAGTTCTTTTGTCAATCGTAACATTAACCTGAGCGATCACTACTACCCCTATAAGAAGTGATCCCAGTGTAAGTATTCCTTTTTTCATAGTAAAATTTTAAGATTAATTGCTTTTAAGTTTAAGTTGATTTGTCAAACCAACCTTGCAATTATATTAAAAAAATGCTATTATTAAAATTATAAAAAATATCAAAAAGATCCTGTAATACAGGAGAAGGGCACCTTATTATCTTCTTATCTCACAATTAACAATATCACTTTGAGACCGATAATAAATTTCTAAAAAAAAGAGCCGACACTTTGAATATTTCACTTATTCTTAAAATATTCATATTTTAAGAATAAGTGGTATACGTAAGAAAGTTGAAGTACTTAGGGATTGATATCCCCTTTTAAATTAAATAATGCAGAATTTAGGTTCAAAGCATATAATGGCAAATTTCCCTTACACAGCGGTTTCTTGGTCATTGGATTTTAACGAGTGAGATATGCTTAAACGCTTTATACGCCGTTCACACAAATTATTGGCACCGGTTTCAACGCCCAAAAAAGAACACACAATGATGTTACAATTATTTAATAAGAGTATAATCTTACTGATTCTACTCGCGCTATCAAGTTGTTGGACACACGCTGAGGAAAGTGGCGAACCGTACGATAAAGATTCTATCCCAAGCTATACGACCTATGCCTTCAAAGATGCGTCTCCCACTAAAAAAAATGATACAACTGTACTTTTAAATTCTGACAGCCTATTTCTCTTACATCAGCCCAACATGAATACCAATGTAGCTGACGATCCGAATATTATTATTTGGCTAAACTTCAAATTCCAAACCGCTTCGAAGAAAGATTACGTGATTAGTTTTTTACCCTATTACAGAAAGGTTACTTTCTATTACTTTAATCGCGATTCAATACTTTGTACGGAAGTTGTCGATAGCAATCAGCCATTTACAAGGCGGAAATACTTCTCTAATAGCTGGTTCGTGGATTTACCCTCCAATAGTATCAATAATTATTACATTAAATATGAGTTTACCAATTACTTTAAGTTTGCAGCTTTTGAGGTGAAGACTTACTCGGAGTTATTCAATAATAACTTCAAAATCCAAATTATCTATACAATTCTATTCACATCAATCATTTTGATATTTTTTTTAGCAGTCATCTTTTTCTTGATGAATAAAGAAGTACAATATCTCTACTATGGCTTCTATGCACTTTGCTTTGGGTTCTTTGCAGCTTCCTGCCTCCATGTTTGGTATATGGTACCGGCATTAAATTTTATATCTCACTCCACATTTATCTATTATATCCCCTTTTCCCTTGCTACTGTTTTCTTTTCCCTTTATATATTAAAATCGTTGAAGCACGTTGGCAAAGACTTAGTTGTAAAAATTTTGTATTGTTTGCTAGCTATTAAGCTGCTCACAGTTTTGCTTGCCTGCATAGATCTTGAAATCTTAGAAGTTTGGACAGATCAATATTTTTCCAGAATAGATGTAATTATCTACGGGATCTTGCTCTTGATTATGGTTGATAAGACAAAGCGAAGCCCCCAACTCATCAACTATTGGCTGTCGTTTGGCGTTTTAGTTATGTTAATTGGCCAGGTTTTACATATCGTGTTACATGGTAATCTCGATTCTATATTTAGCTTCATGTGCTTTGATATTGTATGGTTTGGAATTGGACTTTCGATAAATTTTAGAAGCACCAAAAACGAAAAAATCAAGGCCCTGAATGAGGTGATTGAGATCAAAAATAATTATAACAAAGAATTACAGTACACCGTGGAACAACGCACTCTACAACTGCAAGACAACCTGAAAATGATTGACGAGCTCAATAACATTTTACAGGCTCACAATTTAACTTTAAGTAAAAATGTTGCTACCCTAGAGCAGGAAAGAATACTAAATAAGGAACTCAGCTTTGAGGAGTTTAAATCTCAATTTCCTGATAAAGAAACATGTCTACAATTGTTGGTGAATCTTAAGTGGAATGGTAAATTTTTATGCAATGTATGCGGCCACACTGAGTACTTTCAAATAAAGAAAACCGATCCTTATTTAAGAAAGTGTGCTCAATGCAGTAGAATCCATTCGGGAACGACAAACACCCTGTTTCATAACATAAAATTTCCGTTGGAAAAGGCATTCTACATCGTTTTTCTTAGCACTTCAGGCAAAAGGCATAGTGTGGAATCCATCAGCCAAATAATCTCCTTGAGAGCAGGAACAATTAGAATCTTCAAAAGAAAGGTCGAAGAAACAATGGAAGCGA
>DASVUU010000152.1:0-3499 GCA_036386935.1 Cytophagaceae bacterium
TCTTATGAAGTAGTAGTAGATAACTTTAACCTATTAAAAGGGAATTTTTATTGCAATCGCTGCCTAGTGGTGTGAAGGCAACAAACTAAATCCAGCAGTTAGATTAAATGATTAATGACAATATCAGTATTATCAAAATCACCTATAATATATTAACTAGACTGAGAACAAGCACAACATATACGGGTTTGAACTATACACTGACGAAGGAAAAATCTTCGAAATTTAAGAAATCTCCCACAAATTGGTTCGACTTTTGAATGCTTCCCCCTACCTTTAAATAAAATCACTAAAAAGCCTCTAATTTCAAGAATTAGAGGCTTTTTTGGTCCGAGTCCCCTTCCCTTGAAATCGAAGGATTATTACTTAATTAATTGAATCATATCTATTAACAAGGTTCGACTTTCAAAATTTGTCGTAGTCAAATTCAATCTGCTTTAGTCCAAATAGTACTTTTTCCAAACATTGAGATACCTACATATCCTCGGACTTCTAATTTATTTGGGTCAAGCATTTTAATAGTACATGAATAGGTTTCCCCTTTCCTGGGGTCATATATTTTACCGTTCTCCCATTGGTTATCCTCAAAAGAAAAACCTGAAAGCATCTCCATTCCCATTAGAAGTCTAGCGCGTAACTTTTCATCAGAGTTATTTTCATCTGTCCGAGGTTTTCCATTTCGGGTGACCTCCTTCAGCCACACTATTTTGCCATTGTAACTGTTTCCCGACTTATAGATTTGAATAATACTAGTCTTTTCCGCATTATACCATTTTCCTAAAATGGCATCTGGGTAAATACTGTAACCGTTAAACGATACAAATAGTGAAACCAGAATCAGCAAGGATATTTTATGTCTCATAGTAAAATTCATTTCCTAAATCGGTCAAGGATATTATTTAGATCGTCTGGAATTTCCATTGGACGAAGTGGTGGCACGTTAGCCCCGCCTGTATTTCCTACTGGGATTCTTCCCACAAAAGACTTCACTCCCCCTATAAGGAGCCTTGGAATTTGGCCGAAAACTTCATGCCAGTTTTTGATGGACGCGCCAAATTTGAGCATCTTCAAATGTACTTCTGTATGCTCATAAGGATAAGATTGTCCCAATATATGAGCCCTCTCCAGATGCCGCCAAGCCACTTGTAAATCCTTTCTAACAAATGCACTGTGGAAGGCATCAAGTTCTTGATTGTAATATACCTTCAAGTCCTGCGGTATTTTAGTATAAACTCTCATGTTATAGCCAATATTTGAATGTCTGTTTATCGACATCTTCACTCTTCCTCCTAACAAATTTGAGCTACAAATCAATCTTAAACTTGTATAAACCGGCTATTCTTTGATTAAAAATTTTGGATTTAATCCAAACGTCTCTGTAAAGGGCGACAGTAGTGTGAACTGTCTGTAAAACCATACATGTGCGCGGTTTCTGTAATAGTTAGCTCTTTTAAATGGGGAATAGAATTAATCAATCTATTCCAAAGTTGAAATCTTCTAAAGTTCAGGCTAGTGGTTTCCTTAAAAAGATGGAGGAACCGGGTTTCAGAAATTGAGCAAAGGGCAGCTATCTCATTCAGCGAAACAACCCTATCAAAATTTGAGTCTAGGTAAGTTAAGGCATTAAGTATCCTCGAATCTTCTTTATTTAAGCTCTTATACAAGGGCGTTCCATTAAAGTCTTGAAAGACTCCAGTCACCTTTTTAATAAAATCTTTGAATTGAAGGTGCCGGCTACAGTATGACTCTAAAAGTGTTTTAAGTTCATGTGACAGGTCTTCAGGGAGAGCTGTTACATCGGTATTGCCAAATGTAAGACGGAGTTTATGTCCTAAAGAACACAAAGGATTTATTAAAATAGTCAGGTGAAAGTCTGGGCTCTCCAGCTTGTGAGTAACTTTTGAATTGATAAAGAAAGCCGCCCCTGCTATCTTTTCTCTATTTGTTGTCAGTATCAAAGGGTCAACAAAATTGACGCTAACCTGAAACGCATAATGGCTGTGGGGCCTATTGTTTATAAGGGTCCCCACAAAAAGTCCAAAATTTTTCTCTAGGTAAAAATTTTTAAGTGTGTTATCCATACATGCTGATTCACTTAAGATACGTTCAGATCATATTAAAGATAAAATTGAGCATTTCCTTAGAATTTGAACAGCCAAACATCATACACTGACTAGTGGAAAACCTTCGAAATTTAAGAAATCTCCCACAAAATGGTTCGACTTTTGAATGCTTCCCCCTACGCCAAGGCGATTTATTGGTGACAAGTCGAACTCTTCGGCTTGTCCCTTTATATTTTGTATATGACTTTATAGTCAAGGTATAACATTGTTCGAGTGAAGATAATGCTATAGGCAGTCTGAAGGCTGTATAATTGGGATCAGCAATTGCTTCGTGAGATCTAATATTGTGTCACTTTTTATTTAACTTTGATCGAATTTGTACTTTCAATGCCTTTATTTTTCAACTTCTATCTTTTTTGTTTAACCCTGGCTGCAGCTAATCTCCTACTGGCGAGTTTTCTACTTTTCACACTTGAGAAAATTGGTAATCATAAAGCCAACATCGTGTTTGCAATACTGCTATTAGTATTGTCCGCCACTTTTTTAAGCGACTTTTTGCTCCATAATAATTTTTTTCAATTTTGCCCTCACCTATTGGAATATGAGTCTTTTTTAATGTTGTTGATAGGTCCATTGCTCTATGGCTATATTCTTTATCAAACTCGACCCGAATTTCAACTACGTCCTTCGCATTTGCTGCACGGTCTACCAATCCCATGCTATTTTATTTTGATGTGGAGTTTCTATACCGCTCCTTATCAATCAAAGTTAGCATTTGCTAAAACTGAAGATTGGGAAGCCATACCGCATAATAATCTATCAGAATACCTATTAAAATTTCAATTGCTTATATATGGCGTAGCCTGTTATCGGTTGCTTAGACAACATAACCGAGTTATTCGAGAATTAGTCTCCTCTCTTGAAAATCGACGTCTAAAATGGCTCCGAAATTTACTGTTAGGAATAGCAATGTTGTTCGTTGTGTGGGTATTGACGAATGAAATGCTACTTTCAACAAGAATAATGGGGGGAGTGTTTCTAGTCTTTTCCTATTGGATTGCTTACTGTGCTTTTTCTCAAAAGTATCTATTCGATAAAGTAAATACCGAGCAAGTAACGGACTTAATTAAAGGAAGGCCAGAAATACGCTACCGGAACTCACCCCTTACTTCAGAAGACTTGCACAGGAAAATGGAGCAGATAGAACAATATATGCATGAGGCTAAGCCTTACCTAGACAGTAATCTTACGCTTACTACCTTGACTGAAGTATTGGACATGAACGCTTATCAGCTGTCCCAGGTGCTTAACGAAGGCTTTGGAAAAAATTTTTACAAGTTTATCAATACCTATCGAATAGAAGAGAGTAAATTACTTCTAAGTAATCCAGCTTTTAGCCATTATACCATTCTGGCGATTGCCAATGAGGCGGGGTT
>DASVUU010000153.1:0-2785 GCA_036386935.1 Cytophagaceae bacterium
TTCCCTAGAAACAAACTGATGGGAATGGCTGGGATACTAGATACAGCTAGGTACCGTGCCTTTTTAGCAGAAGAAATTAACTGTTCTCCAAAAGAAATACAGGCGATGTTGCTTGGGGGTCATGGCGATACAATGGTGCCATTGCCAAGATATACGACTGTTGGTGGCATACCAGTTACTGAATTGGTGTCTAAAGAAAAGCTAGATGCAATCATTGAAAGGACAAAAAGTGGTGGAGGCGAATTGGTGAAGCTAATGGGTACCTCTGCATGGTATGCTCCTGGAGCGGCGGCGGCACAAATGGTAGAAGCGATCTTGAAGGACCAAAGGAAGATCGTTCCAGTTTGTATCAAACTTGAAGGAGAATATGGAATTGATGATTGCTACTTGGGCGTTCCTGTTGTTTTAGGAAAAAATGGAATTGAAAAAGTTATTCAATTGCAGCTGAATAGTGAAGAAATGGATCTTCTTCAAACGTCCAGAAAGCACGTAAAGGAAGTAATGAACGTTCTCGACAACATTTCTACCGCAAAGGCTTAATAACGAAACTAAATTGTTTAAAGCAGAGACTTGTCTCTGCTTTTTTTTTGCCTAAACTTTCGTTTAAGTCTCTGATTGCTGAGAGAACACTTTGTCTAATTTTTAATTACTTTAAATCGAAGGCTGCTTATTTTGCAGGATGATTGTATATTGCATAAAGAATAAACAAGAATTATGGGATTCACCCAAAAAGATGTTTTAAATGCCTTGGCGACTGTACAAGAGCCTGATTTAAAAAAGGATTTAGTTTCCCTGGGCATGATAAGGGACATAATAATCAATGGCAACTTTGTCAAGTTTACGGTTATATTGACTACCCCTGCTTGCCCCCTAAAGGAGCTTATCAAAGGAAATTGCATAGCCAGCCTTAAAAAACATATTAGTGAGGATATTGAAGTAGAGGTACTCATGACCGCGGATGTAACTTCAATAAGGATAGGCAATGCACCTCTGTTGCCTGGAGTAAAAAATATCATTGCTATAGCCTCTGGAAAGGGAGGTGTAGGAAAGTCAACAGTTACCGCTAATCTTGCCGTTGCCTTGGCCCAATCGGGTGCGAAAGTGGGATTGATTGATGCTGATATCTCAGGTCCTTCGATGCCAGTAATGTTTGACCTGGAGGAAGTAAGGCCAGGTATCAGGCAAGAAAACGGAAAGAATATAATTATCCCAATCGTTCAATATGGTATTAAATTAATTTCAATTGGGTTTCTTACACCAGCTGACAGCGCCGTGGTTTGGCGAGGTCCTATGGCCAGTTCCGCTTTAAAGCAATTTATAAGTGATTGTGATTGGGGAGAACTAGATTACCTATTGATCGATCTTCCACCTGGTACAAGTGATATCCATCTGACCTTGGTTCAGACAGTACCAGTTACTGGCGTCATTATCGTTACAACACCTCAAAAAGTAGCGCTAGCTGATGCCCAAAAAGGATTGGCAATGTTTACACAGCCACAGATCAATGTACCGATCTTAGGTGTCATTGAAAACATGGCCTATTTTAC
Organism: Cytophagaceae bacterium; assembly: GCA_036386935.1. GTDB lineage: Bacteria > Bacteroidota > Bacteroidia > Cytophagales > Cytophagaceae > DASVUU01. The sequence continues at coordinate 1,548 of DASVUU010000153.1, forward strand.
TCCTGAAGAATTACCAGACAATAGATATTATATTTTTGGAAAAAATGGAGGAATGGAACTTGCAGAAAAAAATAGTGTTGCTTTTTTAGGTCAGATACCACTCGTACAAAGTATAAGAGAAAGTGGTGATGCAGGTAAGCCTGCAGTACTGTCTCAAACAGTGATTGCAACTGCGTTTAAGAACGTTTCAGAAGTTGTAGCTCAGCAAGTTTCTATACGGAACGCGAGCAAGGAGCAAACCCAAAGAGTCGAAATAAAACATTAAAATCTTGGAAACCACTTTAACACATCCTCTTTTTGACAAAGTTGAATCGGCTTTGAACACTATCAGACCTTACCTTGAAGCAGATGGGGGTAATGTTAGGATTATTGATATTACAAGCGATTTCGTAGTAAGGCTTGAATTATTAGGCGCTTGTGGTTCCTGCCCGATGTCTGCAATGACCCTAAAGGCTGGAGTGGAAGAAGCTATAAAAAGGTGTGTTCCAGAAATACAAAAAGTCGAGGCCATAAATCTCACTGCTCCTGAAGACCCTAATGCGAAAATGCCTTTTTAGAATGTGCAACGTCCACATATTGGCGTATTATCCTTTAGTTTTAACCCAGCTTAAAGTCAGACTTGTCTGACTTTTGATTTTATAATAATTTGATTAACATTATTGTTACTAATAAATCCATTAATACATGCGTATAGGAATATTCTTTGGTGGACAGTCAAGAGAAAGAGAAATATCTTTTGCTGGAGGACGGACTGTTTATGACAATCTCAATAAAAATCTATTTGAAGCAGTACCAATATTCATAGACAGTATAGGAAACTTCATTTTATTGAATTGGCAATATATATACAAAGGAACAATTAGAGATTTCTACCCTCCTCTTTCCGCGATTCCTACTACTGAAAATTCATTCCAAATTTATATTGAGTCTTTGGGGAAACTAGAGATTCAGGACCAGGAAAAAATAATAAGTGAGGTTGGAAGAAAGATTCAGCCAGAAGAATTTTCCGCTCTAATGGATTTCGCTTTCTTAGCGCTACATGGCCCATACGGTGAGGATGGCAACATTCAAGGCTTGTTGGAATGGTATAACATCCCATACACAGGGTCAGGTATTTTACCGTCGGCGATAGGGATCAATAAAATAGTACAAAAATCTTTGATGAAGAATGCAGGATTCAATAGTCCGGCAAGCACATTTCTGACAAAAAAGGATTGGGCGACCATCCAAGACAAATC
>DASVUU010000154.1:0-3185 GCA_036386935.1 Cytophagaceae bacterium
AAAAATTATCAGAACAATCATTTTACTATTGTTTGCAATTTCCTCTTACGGACAAAATCCTATAGAAAGTCCACGTGCAATTACGAGTGGTAAATTAGGCAATGCGACAATAACCATCGACTATGGCCAACCCGCGGTAAAAGGGAGGAAAATCTGGGGTGCTCTCGTGCCCTATGGAGCCATCTGGAGGACAGGGGCCAACGAAACCACTTCCATTGAGCTTTCCAGTGACGTCACTATCGAGGGAAAAAAGCTGAGCAAAGGCAAATACGCACTTTTACCATCCCCAATGAGAAAGAATGGATAGTCATCATAAATAAGAACATTAAATGGGGCGCCTTTGATTACAAGCAAGAGGAGGATGTCCTAAGGGTGACCGTTCCCTCTAAAAATTCCACCACCTTCCACGAAAACTTGACATTCAATGTCCATCCCAAAGGAGTCATTTCTTTGAACTGGGAAAATATCGAGGTAAAGTTTAGAGTTCAGTAGGCCATTATCGAAAATTTTATACAACACTAACTTTAAAATAAAATGATCCTAAAAGCAAAGTTAATCTTATTACTAATAACGCTGGCAACAGGATTGTCCGCACAAAAGAAAAACCAGGTCGTGTATGTACCAATGTCGTCAGACAAATGGGAATACAATCCTGCAAAGGTAAGGTTCATCACCCACAAGGGACAAAAGGCAGTGAGAATAGACACTCTAAAAGGTGAAGATCGCCAACAATTGACTGCCAAAAATATCCTTTTTACAAATGGTACAATTGAATTTGATGTAGAAATAACTGTTCCTCCTTTCTTGGGAATAAGTTTTCGCGAACAGGGAAATGAAAAAGAGCATGTATACCTAAGGGTAGGGAGAGCTGGGAAAGCTACTGCAGGTGATGCCGTTCAATACACGCCGATCATTAAAGGCGTCAATCTTTGGAATGTCTATCCAAATTATCAATCGGCTGCAGATATTAGATCCTACGAATGGAACCACGTCAAGTTAGTCGTTTCAGGAATGCAAATGCGGGTTTTTGTAAATGGGAAACTCGCGCTTTCAGTCCATAAATTAGAAGGAAATTCTCTAACAGGAGGGGTGAGCATTGAGGGTCCCGGAATCTATGCAAATATGGTGATTAGGCACAACGAAGTGGAAAATTTGGATCCAAATGCAGGGGTAGATCCGACAGCCTATGATTTGCGATATATCAGGAAATGGAAGGTGAGCCCCCCTGTTGCCTTGCCTTACAAACAGGAGCTTAACAATTTAGATGTTCCTAAGACAGAGGAGGGATGGACTGTTATAAAAGCCGAGTACAGAGGCCTTGTAAATCTCGTCAGAGTACATGGGCCTGGAAAAGAGCGACGAGCAGCCTGGCTAAAAGTGAACATTAAATCAGAAAAAGATCAGGTCAGGAAAATAGACATAGGCTTTAGTAGTGAGGTATGGGTGTTCATGAACGGACAAATGGTTTATATAGATAAAAATTATTACTCCAGTCCTATAAGAAAACAACCCGATGGGAGGTGTTCAATAGAGAACGGTTCATTCTATCTTCCTTTGAGAAAAGGGGAAAATGAACTAGTAGTTGGCTTGGCGGACGACCTCTCCGGCTATGGAGGCTCAGCTTTTGGCTGGGGAGCCATACTTAGATTTGATAGGGTTGAAGAGCTTGAGTTTTGATAATAACAAGGCTTCACTGTTTAATCGTGTAGGCCAGTAGGAATAGGGATGCTCGCTTTGCGGGAGAGCATCCATATCTTGCAGATCTCTATTGCCTAGGGTCAAATAAATTCCCAATTGTCAAATACAACCGCATGTCCAAGCGACGTTCCTGTCTCTTCTATCACCCTCCAAAGTAAAGCGTCTTTAATTAAAAACCTTCTCCCTTCCTTTGTAATTCTTACTCCCAAGTAATGAGATGCAAAACCATAGTGATTTGTTTTTTCGAATAGAACATTTCTATCGGCTATTGCCATTGGTTCTGCAGATAGCCGAGAAGGCATTCTTAGAAATTCTTCCCTAGAGATATTCCATAACCGTTGCGCCGCAAGGTTTGAGTAATTAAAGATTGGGTCCGCCCTGTGCCATGTGACAATATAACACGAGGAGATTCGTAAAGCGCTCGCGCCAGTTCTTCTAAATTATCATCCTTATCTAGTAAATGCGTCTTTGTCCAATGGAAATAACTATTCATTAAAAGCAAACTGTGTGAAATTGTGGAGGGCGTCTGCCAGGGCTGTTGCATAGGTTTAGATCTTTTGGACACATCAAAGCTAGTATATAAAGAAAGTTCCTGCTTTTTTTACCCGCTTTTTAGTGGATTTTTTCAGTATTGATTTTTCAGCACTTAAACTTAAAACATTCAAACTATTCTTATATTTGGAAATACCCACGTTAAAATTTAACTATACTTTCAATTAATTGGATGATTTTGCCAATGTGTACATTAAATTTTGACCTTAATTTAAAACACGTATTTTTATTCAATACAGGGGCAAATTAGTCCTGGCTATCCTGTTTCTGATTTATTTATTTAAAATAGATATGAAGAGTACAACGCTACTTCCGGTCTTTTTCATAAATAATTTTACGACTAAATAGATCTAAGGCAGACGTGTCAATTAATAATATTATTTAACTACAAATGAAAATTTTATGATTACAAAACTTGAAATGAGTGAAGAGATTATCGCTGCGAAATGGAATAAAAAGAAAAATTGGAGTGAGATCGCGGCAGCGATAGGTCTGTCTGAAGTATTCACAACGTCCGCATGCCTGGGGCAAAATACGCTAAATAAATCTGAGGCCGAAAAGATTGGAAGCCTTCTCGACTTGTCGACCAACGCCGTGCAAGCTTTGCAAGTATTTCCCATGAAAGGACCAGGGCAAGAGATATCTACGGACCCACTTATTTATAGATTTTTTGAAATATGCTTTGTTTATGGACCGACTATTAAAGAAGTTATAAACGAAAAGTTTGGTGAAGGAATCATGAGTGCGATCGATTTTTCTATGGACATTGACAAAGTCGAAGACCCTAAAGGAGACAGAGTAAAAATAACGCTCAACGGAAAATTTCTTCCATATAAGAAATGGTAGGGGACAGGGCTTAGAAAAAGACCCTTTTATAATATAACGATTATTAACAGAGTGGCCTTTGAAAGACAGACTTGCTCTGCTTTTATATG
>DASVUU010000155.1:0-12269 GCA_036386935.1 Cytophagaceae bacterium
AATTATACAATGTATTAAGCTTTATAAAAGGCGTATATTGATGCATGAATGACTGGCAAAAAATTCATTCTACCGATAAGCTCCATCAGGCAGATATTATAATGCACTTACTAGAAGAAAAGGGCTTCAATCCTGTATTGATAAATAAAAAGGACACAAATTATCACATTGGATTATATGAAATCTATGTAATAAGGACATTTGTGCTAGATTCCATAAAGGCAATAAGCGAAGAGACAGATTTCAACAAATAGCCAGCGGTGTTGATATAATTTAAAATTAGAGAAGTGAAAAAAGGATTAAATAAGTTAAGCAATCTACATCAAAGGATCATAGCAGGGCTTTTAGGTGCGATATTGATGGTTTCTTTTATTTGCATGAGTGAGTGGACTTATTTCATTTTATTCTTTACAATATGCCTTTTTGCTTTGAGAGAGTTCTACACGCTGCTCAGATTCGCCCAAATAAAGCCAAATATGCTTTTTGGAATCATATCAGGAATGTCAATTTTTACTCTTACATTTTTAATCGAAAGGAGAATACTTGATTTCAAGTTTTACTACCTCCTGTTCCCGTTTTTATTCCTCCTGTTTCTTTTGGAGTTATTTCGGCAAAATGACAAGCCGTTCGTCAATATTGCTTTTACCTTTTTAGGAAATATTTATATTGCTTTCCCATTTGCACTTCTCAGCGTCTCTGCTTTTCGAGATGGACAATACAATTATCGGATTATATTGGGCGTATTATTTCTTCTTTGGTCCAATGATATTGGTGGCTATTTTTCGGGAATGTTGCTGGGTAAGAACAAGCTATTTTTTAGGGTTTCACCTAAAAAAACATGGGAAGGAACTATTGGAGGTGCGCTTATGAGCATTTTTACTGCTTTAACATTATCAATATTCTGGAAGGACCTTGGTGGAATCCAATGGTTGATTTTGGCTTCAATAATCGTAGTAATTGGGAGCTATGGTGATCTGGTTGAATCACTGTTAAAAAGAAGCTTGGCCATAAAGGACTCTGGGCAAGCTATTCCTGGACATGGAGGTTTTTTAGACCGTTTTGATGGGTTACTTTTATCAGCTCCATTTATAGCAGCTTTTTTAAAGATATTTTAGTAATTGTTTACATAAATATCCGTCCCGAAATAACTTTTGGTTAATAACTCCTGGCCACTATTGCGCGTAAAGGACATTGATAATTTAATAAACCTTTTCGTTTATTATCAATTATAAAAGCAATTCATATAAGTCATAGACAATAAAAATCATGTATATAGAACCTGCACCGCTTCACGACAAAGACAATCCTCTTGAATCGATGATGTCGAGATTTGACATCGCCGCACAGATTTTAGGTTTGGACAATGAGACATATAACGTTTTAAAAAATCCTGCAAAACAGGTCATTGTCGCCTTACCAATCACGATGGATGATGGCAGCATCAGGGTTTTTGAAGGTTATAGGGTGATCCATTCAACCATACTCGGTCCTTCTAAAGGAGGCATAAGATATGACATGGGGGTTAGTTTGAATGAAGTAAAAGCACTTGCTGCCTGGATGACTTGGAAATGTGCGGTAGTAGATATCCCTTACGGGGGTGCTAAAGGAGGAATTACTTGTAACCCAAGATCTATGTCTAGAGGTGAAGTCGAAAGATTGACGCGTGCCTATACTCTCGCGATGGTTGATATCTTTGGACCTGACAGAGACATCCCTGCACCAGATATGGGAACAGGCCCTGCCGAGATGGCTTGGCTCATGGATGAATATTCTAAGACTAAAGGCATGACAGTGAATGCCGTTGTTACTGGAAAGCCGCTCGTTTTAGGTGGATCATTGGGACGGGTCGAGGCGACAGGACGTGGTGTAATGGTTTCTGCTCTTGCTGCAATGCAAAAATTAAAGATGAATCCTACCCAAACGACCTGTTCAATCCAGGGCTTCGGCAATGTAGGTTCGAATACAGCAAAGTTGTTGGAAGAACGAGGGTTGAAAATAAAGGGAATTAGCGACATAAGTGGCGCATATTGGAATGATAACGGTATTAATATAGTTGAGGCACTTGCTTACCGGGATGCCCACAATGGAACTCTAGAGGGTTATTCCAACGCAGATAAAATGGAAGATCCCGATGGCATCATCACCTGCAACGTCGACCTATTCGTTCCAGCTGCAAAGGAAGATGTGATCAACAACCACAACGCTGAAAGAATTCAAGCAAAATTGATCGTTGAAGGCGCTAACGGGCCGACCAATTCAAGTGCTGACGATATTATAAATTCAAAAGGCATTATGGTGGTACCAGATATTCTAGCAAATGCTGGCGGTGTGACTGTTTCTTATTTCGAGTGGGTTCAAAACAGATTGGGACTACGATGGCCTTTAGATCGAGTGAATAGAAGGTCTGATAGAATAATGAAAGAATCTTTTGAGCGGGTCTATGATACATCAAAACAATATAACGTATCCATGAGAATTGCTGCATACATCGTAGCTATTGATAAAGTTGCTAAGACTTACAAGTATCGAGGGGTGTATTGATTTTTGTGATAATTTAAGCATAAGAAAAGCATTGGAACTAGATCTATCCAATGCTTTTCACTTTCACCTTCTCCTACACTTGATCTTATCTATCCTGCATTTTTTTCTCCCTTAACCATATTAAATACAGTCAGGAAGATGATTTTTATATCGAGTAAAAAACTCCAGTTTTCGATATACCACATATCATACCGAACCCTTTTTATCATCCACTTAGGATTGGAGGTTGTTCCTCTAAATCCATTGACTTGAGCCCAACCAGTAATTCCTGGTTTAACAAGGTGCCTTACCATGAATTTGTCTATTATTTTTGAGTATTCTTCAGTGTGTCTCAACATGTGAGGCCTAGGACCTACCACTGACATATTACCTATAAGCACATTGAAAAATTGGGGCAGCTCATCAAGATTAGATTTACGTAAGAATCTTCCAATTTTGGTTATCCGCGGATCTGCCTTCGTCGCCTGCATTGTATCTGCATTCTCATTTACCGTCATAGTGCGGAATTTATAACAGTAAAATTCCTCATTCTTTCGCCCGGATCGTTTCTGAACAAAAAAAACGGGTCCAGGAGACGTAAGCTTCAATATTATTATGAAAACAGGAAAAAGAATGGGGTATATGATGCAAATCACCAGCAATGAAAAGATCACATCGAAAAGCCTCTTTATAAATCTATTAAATAGATTCTCCAAGGGCTCGCTTCTCACGGTAAGAACAGGCACACGATTATAAAAATCCATGTTTACCTTCTTATTGAGAAAACCTCGAAAGTCAGGGACTATCCTTATCCTGATAAAATTATTATCTGCAAATGTCATAAGTTCGCGAATCTTTTTAGTGGCTGTAAGTGGCAAGGCGCAAAAGATTTCATCTACTTTATTCTTGCTTGCAAAGACCTTTACATCGCTGACGGAACCAATTACAAGCTCTTTATGAACACATGTATCAGCATGGTCATCAAAGAAGCCCATAAATTTGTATCCACTGGCAACATCAGTTTTGAAGTAGTTATAAATTTGATTGCCCGCAGCCCCTGCTCCTACTATGATTACCTGTTTGAAATTGGCACCCAATGACCTCAAGACTTTGAGAATATACATGAAGATAAACCGCCAGAAAAGGACTAAGAAAGCAAAAATCAGATATGAAAATAGAAGGTGGCCCCTTGAGTAATAATATCCTTTGATACTGACAATGAACCCGAAAATAAAGAAGGCATGAATGAGAACTGACTTGAATAGATTTAATAGTATATGCTCAATTTTTGATACCCTTTCAATATTATACAGTTTAAGTAAGAGCACGATAAGTAACCAGATGAGGTTAAATGCTATATGTAAAAATATGTAGTGGTCGTTGAAATATTTAAGAGGATTTAGTTGAACTTTGAAGATGTAGGCAACTATGAATGAAAAATTCAATAAAATCATATCACCTAAAAAGTGAATAATCTTAATAAATTTTGAAATTCCTTTTACCATCTATAAATCTACTGTTAATGTTTTTTTTGTAAAAACTCTTCAAGTTTCCCTAAAATATGATCAATGTGCAAGTCTCGAAGCGCAAAAGATCTAGCATTGGCTTTTAAAGTTTCATTGTTGGCAAACAAAGCACCTTCAATTGCTTTACTTAATGCAGTTGAATTTTCAGGTTCAACGATAATACCCATCTTTTCATTCGTAATTAGATTATACAAGGTCGTATTTTCGGTTGCAGATACTATCGCGAGTCCGCCAGCAGACAATACACTCATAAGTTTCGAGGGTAGAACAAGGTCTGACGCCACTTTTTTCTGTAGGACTAGGTGAACATCCGCTAGACCTAATAAGTACGGTAAATCCTCATACGGCTGCAACGAAAAAAATTTTACATTTTTTAAGTTTTTTTCAGTGACAACCTCGATTAATTTAGCCTTATAGGCACCCTCGCCAACAAAAACAAAAAAGACTTCAGGCTGATCTTTAAAGTTTTCCGCAACCTCAATTAATAATTCAAGACCCTGTTTTTCGCCAATATTTCCAGAATACAAGACGATCTTATCCTCCTCAGCAAAACCTAGCCTCTTCTTCAAAGGGTTATTTTTATCTACCGGTTTTATAAAGTCGGTATCAACCCAGTTAGGCAAAGAGAAATAGGCGCTTTCCTTTACCCCTTTTTTCAATATATTATTCTTCATTCCAGCACTGATGCTAGAAACGGTATTGGCATTATTGACTAGGTGTGATTCGATCAATTCCAAAATCTTGAGGAAAAACCTGTTCTTAATTAAGCCTAATTCTTTGGCTGCATCAAGTTGTAGGTCTTGTATATGATATATGAATGGTTTCTTCCATACAATATTATATAATCTTGGAAATATTCCGGACAAAAGCGGAGGGCAAATGGCAATTACGCAGTCGTATTTTTTAAAAAAATTGCTCATCCAGAACAATGTGGAACTTACCATGAAGCTGATTTCATGAACTATCCGGGTGGAGCCTGAGACTTTGGCAGGCACATATAATGGGCAGCGGTGAACTTTTACTTTATCGATCATTTCCGTAAACCACCATTTACCCCGGTACTTCGAATTAACTTTCCATTGTGGGTAATAAGGCATGGCCGTTATCACTTCAACTCGATGCCCCCTACTTGCCAACCAAGCACACATTTCGCCAGTGTATTTGCCTATCCCCGTCAATTCTGGAGTATAATTTATACCATAAACCAAAATTTTCATTTTTCTTCCCCGCTTTTATTCAATCCACTTCTTTTTCTAATTTCTCGTAATGGGCTCCCTGCATAAACGTATCCCCCCGCAACATTTTTAAATACCGAGCTTCGTGCTCCTACCACTGCTCCTCTTCCAATTGTAATGCCTGGTGCGACGAACACGTCTGTTGCAAGCCACGCTTGGTCCTCAATAACAATAGGTTTAGAAAATATATCAAATGATAAACTTTCAAAATCGTGTGAGCCGGTGCAGATATAAGAACGTTGAGAAATGACTGCATCTCTTCCTATTGTGATGTCTCCTAAGCTATACAGGTCTACCTCATCTCCTATCCAGGAATTATCACCGATCGAGATTTTCCAAGGGTAGGTTATCTTTACACTTGGTCGTAGGATAACATTCTTGCCAATTCTAGCACCAAAGGACCTCAATAGAAATCTTCTCCAACCGTAAAGTATTTGTGGCGATGGCTTAAAAAATAGACAGTCTACTATCCACCATAGTTGCACAAAAATCGCCGACCTCCCGCGGAAGTTATTGGGTATTTCAAATAAATCGAGTTTTTGATAATCAAGTTCTTCCTCCACCTTTGGTTTCTTAAATTATCATTAAGATTATATAAAAATATCAGTTATCTAAAACGAATGCCTATTTACATTTCAAAAATAAGTCTAACTGCTTTTCGGCTATTTGCTTTAAAGAATAATTTTTTAAGACAAAAGCTTCTGCCTTAGCGCCGAGTTCTTCTCTATCCGAAGAAGTAAAGGTTTTGATATGGTCTAGAGATGCTTTCAATGCTCCGACCTCAGGCGATATATGTATTGCAACTCCTGATAATATGGCCTCTGGAAAATTACAACCATCTGTTATTAAGCAGACGTTTTTAAACTGCATGGCTTCTAAAACACTCGTAGGGAAGCCTTCGCTATAACTTGGCAAAATATAGAAGGAACTTTTTGAAAGCAATTTGATTTTCTCTTCTCCATAAATTGCACCTACATATTTCATATTAGCCTTGGCCCCAGCCTGGCTGATGAATGATTCTACAAATGCTTTTTGACCGTCATCGGGGCCAGCAATTATTAGTTGATAATTTCTATCCTGAAATAATGACGATTGTTTCCAAGCTTCCAGCAACTCCTTTATTCCTTTTTTTGCATGCAGGCGGGCCATATATAAGAATATGATCGGCTGAATAGATTTAGAAATAAGTGGCGACGACACCTCGTCTATTCCATTAGGGATATGTACAACGTTAGGAAAATATTTCAACAAATTGTTCTTCTCGGGCTGGGCTACGGCACGAACCGTGTCCGCTTTCCTCGCCCATGTCTTTTCGAATAGGTTGAAGTAAATCATTTTTTTTAGCCATTTCCTCTTCCTATCGAAGGGCTCAAGCATTCCATGGGGCGTGTATATCCAATGAAATCCTAGGCTTTTCAACTTCTTGCCCCATTTGGTAGGATATTGCCAGGTACCATGAGTTATGATAACATCCCGTTTAGGATCCAGATTTCTTTCCTTTATTATGATTCGTAGAAAGGCATAGGAACTACCATCGAGTTGGACCATTTGTACATGATTCAAAGACTCAGCTTTTGGAAGTTGATCAGGTTTGGGAAACCAAAGCTCGGTAATTATTTTCTTTTCAGAAAAATAGGGAGCAGTTGCAACTGCTGCATTCCAAATACCAAAATTGACCTGTTGTAAATTGTCAATAATATGAATAATTCTCTCAGGGATCATGTACTGATTACTTTTTCTATGACTTAAAAATATTACCCAAAGCCTCTTCGAACTTTTCCCTACTAAATTTCTTTAACGTTTCCGTTGTATTCCTTGAATAGTACTCCAGTTTGGAGGGATTGTTAATCAAAAACTTCAAAGAGTCGGCAATAGATTCAGCGGTGACCTCATCTAGTAGCAAACCAGAAAAATCATGCTCTACTACATCACCGCAATATTTTGAAGCAATGACGGGCAGCTTCCAGGCCATCGCTTCTAACTGGGTAAGACCGAAGCCGTCAGATAGCGTTGGGAAAATAAAGACATCTGCATTTTTGTAATAGTTTGCTGTTTCACTTCTTGGTACTGATGGAATGATATTTAATTTAATGCCATTGACCTCATGTGGTAATACAACTTCAGGTTGCCCTACGAAGCAAAATTCTATGTGCTCGTTGGACAGGAGCTCAATTGACTTTAGTAGTGGAGTTAAGCCTTTCCTTAGTGTCAGCGTACCTAAAAACAAGACTTTCAAAGGGCGGACACCAGAGAACTTGGGAGGATAGGTCCTCTCGACATTTTCAGAATTTTTACTATGCTCATACATTAATGGAACTGTAATAAGCTTATCCTCTTCTACTCCAATCTGGAGAAGTGCTTTGCGAGTCCACTCTGAGTTTACGATTATTTTGTCTGACAAGTCAAGTTCCCTTTTCCAATCCTCCCAATAAGAGTCCGGTGCTGGCTCCCAGGAGGATTCAAGATTATTTTGTCTGTATTCGTCTGCTACAATTAGTTCTTCGACTGAGCCAGGATCGATCTGGAAAAGCAAGGTTTTCCAACCCTTAGATTTTGCGAATTCGAAGGGCTTCAAGGCTGTGTAACTGAAAGAGAATAAAATATTATCTTTAGCCGGAGGGATCTTTATAGTATTCAAACGGTCTACAGCCAGACTTTCAAACCAGTTATTTCGTTTAATTATAAAGTCCCATCCTGCAATTTTATTAACCCGGTGTCGTATTTCAAAAATTATAGATGATAAGTTGAAAGATCTAACTTTCCCATTTATCTCAGCGTCATAACGTTGAAGGAATTTTTTGGCAAGACTTAGAGGGAGGATTCGCAAGAACTTGGACAATAACGAGCTCTTAGGTATCCATACCTCAGTAATTACTGTCAAATCGGCTGTATGATTAAATGCCTTTGCAAAGTCATAATGGCAGCGGGCACCTAAATGATTGCAGATGATATGTTTCTTAGAAGTTTTCTCTAAATTCATTATCAACAGCTACTTAAAAAGATATTTTTTTAATCTGTGTTTAAATTTCGTAGACAGAAGGCTAGCAATCCTTATTTTTAGATGTAATGTTTTCGCAGAGTGCTTAATATTAAAAAATACGTCCGATGTAAACTGATCTGCATCTTGATTTACTCGAATAGAAGATGGATGCTTAAGCGGCCAGTCTATTTTCAGAATGTCCATATTCGCGTATTTATAATTTGGATCCGCTGTATGCGTGGAATTTTGACCAAAGCCTATGTTTTTGACTAAATTAACATTTGGCGTAATGCTTATTCCATCGTTTTTCCACATAGAAAACATCCAGCTATAGTCCCAGGTGTCCAAATTCCCACTGGAGAGATAATCATAAATAGCAAGCCAATATTCCCTGTCTCTCTGTTTATCAAAAATGGATTTCAATTTATTTTTTAGAAGGCTTCTTTCCTCATGGCCCTGTTCCAGAGAATATAAATTCCAAGCTCTTCTCCACGAAGCCCATCCCCATATATGATTATAAATTGAAAAATAATACGAGTTGTCGTATTTCTCAGACTGGAAATTGGATGCACTGATATGCATTACCTTGGGATTATCTCGATATTTTGCCAGATTTTCTTCGCAGAATTTGAAAAAATCTTTCTCTACAATACAATCATCTTCCAGTATAATTCCTTCTTCTACATTTTGGAAAAACCAAGTGATTGCTCCACTTACATTCAGTTTACAACCCTTATTATCCGTTCTAAAAAAAGTTTTTATTTCGCATGGCCAATCTATGTTATCAAATATCCTCCTTACATTTTCACAATTTTCTACGTCAATCGCATTGTTTTGTCTGGGTCCGTCGGCAGCTACATAAAGGCTGTGAGGCCTAACAGCTTTTATTTTTTCAAACACTTTCTGTGTTTGCTCGGGCCGATTAAAAACAATAAATAAAATAGGTATTTTCAATGAATTCTCAATTTAGGCTACTATGGCAAATTATTTATTTAAATTTGACTATAGAAATGTAAAAATAACAATCAATTCTTAATGGATAGTTTTTTACTCATACTTATTCTCTTCTTTATTGTTTCTATTGCTCATTTTTTTAAAAACAATGATGAGATACCTGCTTTTGTTATACTTTTTTCGCTATTGTGCTATTTAAGATTGAGGGCTTTAGAAAGTGGAAAAGCAGAGTGGGCAGAGTTTGATTATGGATTGTATTTCATCTTTGATTTAGAACATGCTTATATAGCCTGGCATTATATCGCAATAGGTACACTTACTTTAGTTCTGGCCTATTTTTTCTTTTTTAAAGAAAATAAAAAGCCAAAGATCGACACCTTGGATTCGTTCAAAACCTTTTTGAGAAAAAAAGAAGAATTCTTTTTTATTGGTGGAGCTATATTTTACGTGTTCAAACTTTTTGCAGGTTCCTCCTTAAGCGTTGGTTATAGTTTCCTTTTAGGTTTAGCCAGTAATTCCTTCATTATTTTTTTATTCCTTTTATATTTCAATTCAAACCTAAACTTATGGAAAAGAATCTTTTTCGGAATATTTCTGTCCTTAATCGCCTACTCTACTTATGATCCAGTTACCAGATTTTTCTTTCTAGGGTGGAGTGTACCAGTAGTCGTATACTTATTCAGAAATTATCATGCCATCAAGAAAAGTGTCTTTTATATCGTCGGATTAGTGATTATTTCAATTGTCTTTTCCATCGGAGGGCTCATGAGAAATTATGAAAATTGGAATAAGAGCACGGCTCAGCTGGTCGACGAAGGGTTGGAGACCTTTTTATTAGGCCACGATATTAATTTTATAGACGGTTTTGTAATGTTGCACCAAGTGTACCCTAGACATCTAGATTTTCACTTAGGTACAGACCATTTAGGTATTTTAGTCCGTCCCATACCTAGGAGCCTTTGGTCAGGTAAACCAGAAGGCGCTTGGCAACAGAAATATGCTGCAAAACATAACTTAGAAAAATTTGTAACAGGTATTTCACCAACAATTTATGGGGTGTTTTATGGTGAGGGCGGCGTCATAGCTATCATAATATTCTCCATTCTTTATGGATATATTTTTGTTAGAATAAAGCTTTATTGGGAACGCTATTCTGAAAGTATCCAGTATTTAATAAAAGGGGTGTTTTTTGCAGCATTAATCCCTTTGTTTCGAAGCGGTGATCTACCTGGAGATATCTCTATTATTTGTATGAGCTACTGGCCGATTTTTCTTTTTATCTACCAGTACAATAAATATTTGGACAAGCTTGAACAATTGAGCGTCTATGAGGAAATTCTAATTAAATAAGGGGGTAAAATTAAGATAGTACTTCAATTCATTATTTCTCGTTTTGAGGAACTTTGCGGGGTTCCCTCCCACAACCTCTAATATTCCAACATTCTTTGTCACGACAGATCCAGAAGCGACAACTGCACCCTTAGAGATCATAATCTTAGGCAAAATCGTAACCCCAGAAGCAATCCATACATGATCGCTGATATAAACATCTCCTCCCATGACGGCGTGCTCGTTATCATCAGGATTGTGACCCAACGTCCAAATTTTGGTATATGGCCCTATATCTGTGTCGCTACCAATCTTTATTATATGGTGACGACAATCTAGAAGGCAATATTGATTGATAACAACTCGCTCTGAAATTTCAACTTTCCAAAAATTTAAAAGCTTAGTGTGTAGAAGAATTTTTACCGTAGGGTGAATTTTCCTATTGAAAACTCTTAGAAAGTTAATTCTAAAAAAATGGATAGGAATATGGGTTATGACGTCATTGTATATGTAATTCAATAACGACCCAATAAATAAGTTGAGCGATTTCATACTTTGATATTGGCTAATACATAATTTACATGATTCTCCCAGGAAGCATATGCAGAATAGTTGTCCCAAGCGCTTCTATCCACTTCCATTTCATTGATGGTTTCTATTCCTTGCACCAAACTATCTTTATTATCAGGTTCGACCATTAGCCCTAATTTAAATTGCTTTGCAATTGAAGACAATCCACTTGGCACATTCGAATAAATAAATTTTTTGTAATATGGTGCGATTAAATTTATCACTCCGCTTTGTGAGGTAAAGGTTCTGGCATAGTTCAACAAAATTATATCAGAAGCACATATCACTGACGACAATTCGTTATCGCTCAAAAATTTATCTATCCATATTACCTTCTCCTCTAGCCCCAGTTGCCTTATTTTTTGTTTAAATACATCAACTAAAACTGAAGAATTTGATGGACTACCTGCTATGATTAATTTATAATGCGGCAACAGTGTTAAAGCCTCGATAGCGAGGTGGTAGTTCTTTTCTTCTCTGATATTTCCAAGGATTGCAAGATAGGTGTAGTCAGCTTTTAAATTTTCAAGAAGACTCAAGACAACGTCATCATTGTCAGCTTTGGGATATAAACCATGGGGAATAGATAAATAGCTAGTTCTTTGAGATTTCTCATAATATTTCTTATTTGGTAAGGTTTCATGGTACAATCCTAAATCCATTATTCCCATCATAAGTCCCATGCAATATTCCGAATAAGATTTAGAGGGGGGATAATTGTCCCTGTCTGGATCATGTAGTACAACCGCAAATTTGTGTTTTCCTAAAAATAATTTATACAAAGGCACCCATATTGGAGCTGTAAGCTGCTCAAAATCATTGAGGATTATAATTGAAGAATTTCTAAAAAGCAAGAACCAAAAAAGCAATAACGGATTAAATAAATTCCGGTATATGAAGTGTAATTTCTTTAACCAATTCTTAGAGGAATCGATTTTATCGCTTATTAAATTATTTAAAACACCGCTCCAACGAAAACGTGAATTCTTTGGCAACATAAGTATGCTAGACCTGACTTTGGGATGGTTTTGATAAGCAGGATGCAGGCGCTTCGAATATTCAAAACAGCCGCCAAATGAGCTAGATTCATAAATGATCACATCAAAATTACGTTCTATTGAATCATTCATTTTGATTTCAATATTAGTCGCAATT
>DASVUU010000156.1:0-11980 GCA_036386935.1 Cytophagaceae bacterium
ATTCCCGCAACTATATCCCTTTCAATTCCCTTAATCGCACCATGTAGGAATTGAAATCTCATTTTTACAACATCTTAAGAGGCGGGGCTGGCTCCCTTAATCGCACCATGTAGGAATTGAAATGTTGGATACAGGCCGTTAAAAAGGAGGTTGTTTGCACCCTTAATCGCACCATGTAGGAATTGAAATGAATTAATTATTGTTTCTGCAGCGGTCACCGTAAGCCCTTAATCGCACCATGTAGGAATTGAAATTGGAGTTCTAGTAGTTTTTTAGCTGATCTAGTGCCCCCTTAATCGCACCATGTAGGAATTGAAATAAAAAGATTGGAACGGAAAGCGGGATTAGCTTCAAACCCTTAATCGCACCATGTAGGAATTGAAATTTCCTAGAATGGCGGCTTTTGTATCGCGTACATCTCCCTTATTCGCACCATGTAGGAATTGAAATCCTCATTGATAATTGAATCAGGAATTAGCAATAAATCCCCTAAATCGCACCAAGTAGGAATTGAAATCTAATAGGATGCGGGACGCAAACACCGCGCGTACACCCTTAATCGCACCATGTAGGAATTGAAATTAAGATGCTATCAATTTTATTGTGTTTGATCTCATCCCTTAATCGCACCATGTAGGAATTGAAATTTTTCCGAAAGAAAATTACAAACGCGGTTTGCTGGTCCCTTAATCGCACCATGTAGGAATTGAAATAGTACATTTCGTAATGCTGTACCAGCCTCGCTGCCCCCTTAATCGCACCATGTAGGAATTGAAATCGCTGATAGGTTTCAATATATGCTGGATCACATTGCCCTTAAACGCACCATGTAGGAATAGAAATGGTGATATGGTTTGCCCTACAGTAGAACTTGCAAACCCTTAATCGCACCATGTAGGAATTGAAATAAAGATATGCTCAGATCATTTATCTGATTTATCTGCACCCCTTAATCGCACCATGTAGGAATTGAAATGTATCTAGAAATACCACTAAAGCCTCTATAACAATACCCTTAATCGCACGATGTAGGAATTGATATTTGCGAGTATGTTGCCATCAAAATTTGATAAGCCATCCTTGATCGCACCATGTAGGAATTGAAATCGTTAGAAAAGTACTTTTACCTGTTCGGTATTCCTCCCTTAATCGCATCATGTAGAAATTGAAATCACGCAGGAGCTAGGAAATTATAAATTCGAGGATTCCCTTATTCGCACTATGTAGGAATTGAAATTAGTATAGCGGTTTATGCAGCAGATTTTAAGAGATCCCTTAATTGCAACATGTAGGAATTGAAATACCTCTCGCAGCATGGAGATGATCCTCTTTCGCATCCCTTAATCGCACCATATAGGAATTGAAATATGAATAATTCGACTGGCTCTTGCTCTGGTGAGTTCTCTTAATCGTACCATGTAGGAATTGAAATGATATTATTCATCCAGATATAGATATATAAAATTATCCCGTAAGGAACGAGCTAAGGCAATCTTATATTCTAATAATTATTTAAGTAGTAATTAGGATATAGATAAATATGAAAGGATCAATCTTGTTCTAATCCTTAAAAATCCTCTTGCACGCACTTATAGAAAAAGACCTATATTCTACCCGTTAATTTTGGTGCCTCTCCATCGACCCTAATAAACTACTTTTTTAATAGAAATCATAAATCCATTATGAACGTATCCAACTTATTGTTTCCTTCATTATTAGTGACCGTAAATCCATTTTTTTCATAAAAATTTCTTAGTTTTTGCCTGATTTCAGGATCAAAGGATTTAGTAATATCACCATAAATCTGTTGAACATTCCTTTCTTTTGCCAAGCCTACCAAATAGGATAGTCCAAGGCTGCCGAGTCCTATATTCTTATATTCTCTACTATAAATATCCCAAAGTAAAATTTTAAATTTGTTGTCCTGCCAATCTAAGAAATATCTTCCCTCAACATAAACTACATGATTGGGCTTCTCCAACTCAGGTTCAAATACCTCATAAGGCCGTGCACTTCTATATTTTTTAAACTTTCCAGGGAGGTGGCCTCGTATTATGATAGTTTCCCTCTCATATTTGAGCAAATCAAAGCTGTGATTCGCGCTACATAAGGCCTCGAAGGCAGCCTTAGGCATATCAAAAAGTTTCCTGTCACCTTTATTTATGTAAACAAAATAAAATGGAAGTTCCTTTCTAAAATAATCCTTTATGGTCTTTATGTGAATTCCTAACAGCGCATAGCCTCTTTCTTTCAACTCATTCAATTCCGACATGCTTTCTTCCAACATGTAGTTTTTTTCAGATAATGTTTTGGTCGTACTTTTAAGTTCAAGCACCCTTTCGTCTACGTTCCTGCGCCTCATCTTTTCTTCTGCAATTTCATCTTTGAATGCCTGTTTATAAATCGCTTCTACAAGCAATTTATACAAGTATGGGATTAGCAATAGAATTCCCCAAGGAATTCTAATTATAGTAATTAAGAAGTTTTTTAAGTATATCATGATTATCTGGTTGATTTGTCTATAGCAAAATATAGAAAGTTTTGAACAGTACAATACTCAAAAGTGGGTAAATTTTTTAAATGAAGGTGTTTTTGCTTTCAACCGTCGACAGTCCATTTCCTTACCCATAACAATTTTCCCTCTAATCTCGAATTTGCTTTTCATAAGATACACTTAAAAGAAAATCAATGAACCTTAAATGGAAAGATTTTGCCGTCATTGCAGGCCTCGTTCTGGTGATGGTGATAGTAGCAACCTTCACGTACAATACCGGCACAAAAATGTTAGGGAAAAAGAAACCCACACTTTTAACATAGGCTGATAACTGCATACGGAAATTATTAAGCAATCATTTTTAAAATAAAAGAAATGAAAAAATTAGATTATTTGTCTCAGCTACATGCTGGGAGAATGAAACGTCATGAGAAAGAAGCTGAAATAGACTTTTCGAGTTTCGATGATGACGGTTACGTAGGCGAGGAAGAAAACTTTGAGGACGAATATGATGGAGAGGTTGAGATGTTTATGTCTCCTGTCCAGAAGAGAAAAGCAGGGGTAGGAACAATTAAGCTTAATACGCTAAAGTTACGATTAGTTTCAGATGGAACAATTTCAGCAGCAGGCGTTAAAGTGCCCTTATTTGGAGCATTTGCAAATCTCTATTTAGCCGGATTTAATATTCCAGCGGGAGTATCTGTTTTTGGTACACCCACAGACTATCCGCAAGTACTGGCTACCTCGGTTTCTAAACCATGGATAGTAAAAGGGCTAAAGATCATTGTAGGTGGTGCAAGTCCAGCGGCACAACTGAATCAGAACTTCTCTCTTACGGTGACTGACCTTACCGGAAGATCTACTACAGATCCATATTTCCCGTCTGACAACTTCAGCGCCTTCCAGCAACAACCTGGTATTATTGAAATGAAAGATTTTCAGGCAGAAATTGATGGAAACATGCAGATGGCTTACACCATGCTTCCAAGCCAGACCGTTGACTTACTATTCTACGTGAAAGCACAGGTAGATCCTACTAGAGTTGCTCAAGGCATGAACAGCCTGGAGGTGTCCTCGAAAGGTTTCCCGAATGCAAATCAGCAGACGTTAGTAATAAAGAAAGGGAAGTAAATCCAAACAATCAAAGGCCGGAAGTTCTTTCCGGCTTTTTTAAAAGCACTAGAATATGATGGGAAACTCAAATCAAAAGCTTATACAAATGCTCACGATTGTGACACTCATTCTTACCATCATTCAAATCCTTCACTTTCTATTTAATTTTTATGAAAAAAGAAGGACAACAACTTAAAACCAGTGTAGAAGATTTAATTTCCTATGTAGCGAAAGGAAATCCTAACGGGGTCAGGAAGCTTGCTTATAAATATGGCTACCAGAACTTCCAAACCTACCAGGGATCGCTCAATTTCCTCGATGCTTTCCTGAAGAAAGAAGGCGAGAAAGGGTTTGATGACATGATTATGCAGCATCCCGATCGGGACCTGATCCTCGAAGTGTATCACTCCAAATACCCACAAACACTCGCTTTTGATTCATTTGAGGATGGAAACATTGATCCTGATAAGTCCCTGCTTAATCTTATCGGAGTTCTTATTGCAAAGAAGAAGGAACCCGTCATTGCGCTACTTGGGAGATACAACTTACAGGTAAACGACAGAGAAGACTACAAGGAGATTTCAGATAAAATATCATTTCTTCTAGCCTCACAAAATAAAGCCTTTGAGAAAGAACTCTCAAATGAAATTGCATTACTCACAGGGGATAACTACTCAGAGTTTATTGGCGCCATCGCGCAAGGGGTGGGCCAGGTAGCTAACGTGTTTTCTGCTTCCACTAAAAGGAAAAACGACAAAGAAAATAACTCGTCTGCGATTACCCTCGCTGCCCTAAATTATAAGCTCGGCAGTAAAAAACCAGAAGAGGATAAAGGTAAAAAACAGACGAATTTATTGATCGTAATTGGCGTCGGAGCAGGTGTCCTCATTCTTGGAATCATACTCTTAATAATAGTAAAGTTAAAATCTTGAACACAACATGCAGGAGATAGAAATAGAATCAAACTTTCAAGGCAACATCGTACTCGATTCAGACAGTTTTGATGGCGAATATGATAACCTTTTTAAAGGCATCAGGAAAGCAATCAAAGACCGTGGTCTACTTGGTGGAATGGGTCAGCTTACAGGGCTTTCTACAAATAAAGGCGTAGAGCGAAGGCAGATTAAAAGGGAAGCCAAAGTAGTAAGGAAGGCAGACAGAAATGAGCGTAAAAATATTCTAGCAGATGCCAAGGCTAACGTCAAAAATTCAGAAGCAGAAGCACAGGTTGGTCAGGCTAATATGCTCGCCTCCATTTCACAGGCTACTCCTGAAGGGCCAAAGAAAAGTAATAAGACAGTGCTATGGGCAGGGATAGGAGGGGGAGTACTTCTTCTCATTGGAGTAGTCATATTTATTGTATTAAAAAAGAAGGGAGCCTAGTATGTGTAATTGTAAACTTGCCAGTTATAACGGAGCATGTGAATGTAATTCAAGCTTTGCAGAAATTTCATCGACCGATCTTGAAACACTCAACAGTAACTTTGAAGATACGCTCTTCAGGGAGTCCTACTATGCAAGCGATAATGAATTTGCTGATTTTCTGGGTAAGAGAAAAAAAGCGATAACTACTGATGCCGTAAAGCCTAAGAAAGATTTAAAAAAGACTTTGTCCGATGGGGCTGACATATTTTCAAAGGTTGCAGGTATTTTCTCTGGAAAGTCTGCTTCTGCGGGAGGTGTTGAATCAGCAGCTTATGAAGCGAGACTTGGCCAGGAGGGTGATTTGCCCAAGGATACAAAGAAGATCCTAGGGATGCCAGTACTTGTCTTTTACTCAGTAGCTGCCGCCGCTTCTATACTTGTAATAATCCTCATCTTAAAAATCAGTAAAAAATAATGGAGCAGGAAACAGAATCCTTTGCAGTGGAGTCACAGTTTGAAGACTTCTATAAAAGAAATATTTCAGGGATCAAGCGAACGCTGAAAGGCAGAAAGATGAAGAAAAGGCACCTTAAGCATGCCAAAGCGCTTCTTGATGAGTCAACACGGCTACCTGAAGCAGTGAAAGAAAACATAATCCTGGATGGTATTGAGGAAACAGTGACCGAATCCGACCAGGAATCTTTTGATGGTGAAAACTTTGATCATTTTGCTTTTGCCAATAAGATCAAAAAGAAAGCCGTGGCAATCAGGAACCGTAAGGTTAACGCATCAAGGAAAAGGATTCTGCCACGTATGAGAAGAAAACCGGTACCATCAAAAGCAATTGAAAATGGCGAGCTTGGTTCACCTGCAAAAGCTGCAGCAAATATATCTCCCCCTCCTTCGGCTTCATCGAGCAGCTCTGCTGAGCGAGCAGACTCTTCACCTTTAGAAATGGAGGCAAATGATACTCCCGAACAATCCCCATTAATTGAAGCACATAAATCACCCGGAACCAATGTTCAAGGTCTAGTTTCAACCCCAGTAAGTGCTAAACCTACACCTAATACCGAGTTAGTAACTAGCGGTAAAAGTAGGTTTAAGATCATTGCCATTGGAGCGGCCATAGTTATTGCAGTTGCTATAGTAATCGTGTATTTTAAACGAAGGAAAGCCTAAATGACTTTTGAAATTGAAACAAGGGGAGTTGCCCTAGAACTGCATCTAACGGTGGTCGCTAAAACTCCTTGTGTAATTTCTATCATTGGCTATGATGCTACAAGCAAGCATACAGTGTACTTCAACCGTGGCTATGGGTTTAGAAATCTCCCCGATGTTGAGAATGTCCTGCTTCAGGGAGAAAAAGTTTTTAAAATACCTATGCCACTTACTCCATCGAAACTGTCAATAAAGCTGTCCAATGACATAGATTTTGCCAACGTCACTATTACAAAAGCAGAAGCAAAACCACTCAAGCGCAAAGAGGTGTGGATGAAAGAAGCAGACAGGGACTTTATAAACTTTGCCTATGAATTTGCGCGAGAGGCCGGAACAATTGCAGCAGGCAAGACATGGGGAAGTGATTCAGAAAGGTTTGTCTTAAGATACCTTCCTGTATTAAAGAACAGAGAAACTGGACAGGTGCTGTCAACTCCTGCTAGAATTAATAGGATAACAGGGGTGATAGAGGTGGCCAGGGACAAATTTGTACGGTTCACAGTGTTTATGCGGGTCATCATCCTTTTTCATGAATACTTCCATTATGACCTTGATACGCGCAGCGAGCAGAAAGCAGATTTCAACGCAATTGCCTGGGCGCTTGGCCTAGGCTTCCCAAGGACAGAAGTGATGTATGCCTTTACAAAAGTTTTCGGAAACGTAAAAGCTTTGCAGTCGAGAGAAATTGACAACATCAATTTCATTAAAAATTATGAGTTAATAAAGGAATGAGCTGTGGCCTCGTTGAGACTCCATCAGAACTCAGGCCTTCAATGCCCGTCCCTTACCCAGCCTATGAAACAGGAGACAACATAGAAGAATACTTTTACGCCTGCTTCAGGTCTCAAGCAGATAGGCCTACAACGGAACGCATTTATCTCCCGATATTCTGGACAGCCTATTATACGGGCAATGATATAAATGGCAAAAGTAACGGTGCTTTACAATTATTTCTTGATTCTCTGGACAGAAGAAAAAAATACTTTACAGTCCTACATTTCTATGACAAGGGCATAACAAACAACATTGAGGGACTGGACATACTTGTCTTCTCCTCAAATTATCCTAAGGGCATCGCCATACCACTTTTATCCAATATTGATGTTGCACCCATTGCTGAGGAGAGAACTCTTCCAGTGAGCTTCGATGGCCAGCCAAATGGAATGCTCCGGCATCTGATGATGTCGAGACTGAGGGATGTGCAGGGGTTTTATCTCTCATTTCAACCGATTTCAGTCGAGAATTATTTCAAGGTACTGGGGCAAAGTAATTTCTCACTTGCTCCAGCAGGCTATGGGCCAACAAGCTTCCGTTTGTACGAGGCCATGTATTTCAATAGCATCCCAATTTACATCTATGATGAGACGAGGTGGCTTCCTTATGAGGATCTACTTGACTGGTCGAAACTTGCTATTCTGGTGAGGAAAGAAAGGATTGCTCTTCTCCCAATAATTTTAAAAAACTATCCTCTAGCGAGGCAGAAAGAGATGAGGCTATACTGTAAAAGTATCTGGGAGCAATATTTTACGCTCGAGGGTGTATGCAACTATATAAAACAAAAGCTACAGGATGAAACGAAAGCAATTTAAGATAGATCTTTTCAACAATTCAACCGAGGAAAAAGAGGTAGTATTATTCGGGATGAATTTCACCAGGCCCTTGCCAGGCTCTACACCAGGTCAGGAGTTGCAGGTCAATGGGAACTTCCAGAGTTCTAGCGGTGGCTGGTATAACTCTGGTGGTATCCTGATTCCTAATCTTACCCGCGTAGTATCAGGTTCAGGCTATGCTTTTCATTTGTATTACGTTACCAGTCCTCAAATATTCACTGGCCACATTCTTACCATAGGAATGAAATATGTTCTTAGTGCTTTTCTTCCTTCAGTGGCAGGTTCGGTCAGCGTATTTGAGGGTGCAAGCAATACGGCATTAGCAACAACGAGCACGCCGGGCTTCAAGAGTTTCGAATTTATTGCAAGTGCCACGAGTATTAGAATAGTTGGCGGTTACGACAGTCTAATAACCAATGTGTCAATAAAGGCTCTTGATTCTGAGATGAAGATTGTGAGCGATCCGTCTATAGAGACTATTAACGGTGCAATAAATGCAGGAGCGTTTAGGGTCGAGCGACTCGTCCTCACCTCTGATCAGTTAAGTCAGCTAACGCTCCCAATTACATTATGTCAATCCTCACTCAGTGGCCAGACCACTATAGAGCCAGTATTCCCCATTGACCGATTTGGGGGGTTTCAGGTCAATAACATTGTGAGCCTTTCATCCGAGCAGCTCAATGGATTCACCGCTGGAAGCGACAGCTTTATGAAATTCAGGATTCAGGGAAAAACATTTTTAAGTCTCTTTTTTGATGGAGCTTACTCTAGTTTTGGTGACGCACTTAACAACAATAAACAAATTGAATATTACGATTAGCCAGACTTTTACCTATAGCATATCCTGCTACACGATATAATATTACACTATGGCAAGTTTTGAGGAGGCTTATAAAATTACTAAAGGAAATGAAGGAGGATATGTTTTTGATCCTCGCGACTCCGGCGGAGAAACTTACAAAGGTATTGCAAGAAAATACCATCCCTTATGGCCAGGCTGGAAACTTGTAGACAACCATAAAAAGCTACTCGGAGGTAAGATTGCAAGAGGCTACGTCATTCCAGACACCGCTTTAAATAATCTTGTAACGGCCTTTTACAAAACTAATTTTTGGAAGCTGCTTGATGGTGACAACATTAAAAATCAACAGATCGCTAATCTCATCTTTGATTTTGGAGTGAACGGCAATACTACTACGGTAATCACTTTTGTCGAAAAGATAATTCAAGGTCTGGGCTTTTCAATAAGGGTAGACGGGAAAATTGATCCAGTGACCTTAAAATATCTTAACGAGCAGAATCCTCACGAGGTCTATTCAAGACTAAAAGCAAGGATCAAAGAATATTATGAGGGACTAGCTACAAAGAATCCCGCTAAGTACGGATGGGCCTTAGAAAGCTGGCGAAACAGACTAGCCAGGTTTCCAGACGTGCTTGAGGATATTAAAAAAAAAGTATAAAGCATAAAAAGCTTCTCTTATCACTAGGTGTCTGCATGGCCATTGGATTTACCTTGTACCTAGGCATAAAGCATAAGTGGATCAGCTTTGAAAAAAGTACCTGGTAGAATAAAAAGTCAAATGAAAGTAGACCCGATAAAAAATTTACCTGACCGCGATAGCCTCGATGAAGAATGGATTTCATGGAGGGAATCACTTGATGTTTTTGGCAAGAAGCAGGCTAACCTACTTTTCATCAAAGCCTGGAAGAAGCGAAGTGATAAAGGGAATTTTATCGTATCTGGGAAAGCAAATACGGAAAGACTGAGGGATTACCTGGAGAAGAGAGGAATTAAGATTGAGAAAGGAATTGCAGACTATACAGTTTCATTTGCAGACGAAGTGGAAGGTTTCTTTAAGTCGGCTCTAAATATGGGCAAATACACAGGTATAGCTTGTGGAGTAGTGGTACTACTTATCATAATGGCAGTAATATATACCCTTTTCAAGAATCCAGATTATATAGTTAAAGGGGCAGCTGCCTACGCGACAGGAGGCGCAAGTCTTGCTGTAAGATGATTTTCTTAAAAAGAAATATAAAGTCAATAACGGTCATACTGCTGATTCTAGTCATCGCAATCGCTTTTTATGCTTTTACCAATAAGAAAAAGAAGGCGGCCATGGCTAGTGAATTGTACCGCATCATAGATGGAGAAATTGGCCTGGAGGTAAGTGACCTTAAAACATTGCTTGATAAAGTGGCGCCAGACGAGAAGTATCTAAGAGATAAAGCAAGCAATGGGCTAACGAAGGCTGCCAATTCAGCACAGATTCTTTGGGAAGCGTTCCTTTGGAAAGATCCAATTTCCAAATCCTTTTGGCGTAGGGCAGACGATGATGAGGAGGCAGTGAGAAAGACATTGCAGATCAAAACTAAGGCGCAGGTTAAGGCGGTAATGCTTGAATTTGCAAAGAAGTATGGTCAGGAGCTTGATGAGTTTCTGAGGAAATATAATAACACTCAGGAGCTAAAAGAATATGCCACCATCGTCTCTAAACTTAAAAACTAGTGACAGGGTTTGCAAGCCGAAATAGATTGCTTCTCCTACTCATGATAGTATTCATAGTCTCTATAGTATATCACTTTGTTTACTTGTCACGTGACAGAGCCTCGTCAATTATTCTTGATTATACAACTAAAACCAAGTGGGACGGAGAGTACCTGAGATCTAGGGCCAAATCAATACAGAAAAATAAACTCACGTTCGCCTATAAAGGCAGTGAATACAATACTTCAAGCGGAAAGAAAATTAAAGTGTAAAATTATAATTTGGCTATGACTTCTAAACTAGTGTTTAAAAAACCAGCCCAGCCTAAGACACCCTTATCTATAAAAATTCTGCCAATACTGGGACTCCTCATTGGTGTATTTATAGCATTTAAAATGCATAAAACTAAGAGTGTCTGGCTTGGATATGGCTTGGCAGGAGGAGTGCTTTGCGCCCTACCACTTGCGGTATTTCAGGCAAGGAAATCAAAGAAGCCACTCTTGAAGACGGTAGACATTACTCCACTAGCTGAAACTAAATCGATTTCTTCACCAGATACAGAAGCTTCTGAAGGTCAAACTTCTAGTTTTCTTGATCACGGAATGCTGTAAATATGGAAATTTTAAAAGAGCCAAAATCAAAATTATTTCTTTACGGGGGCATTGCTGTGATTGCCATGTGCCTGGTGTGGTACTTCTTTATAAGAAAAACTAAAACACTCCTGCCTCCAAACCCTCAAGCACTTCCCGAAAGCTCAAAGGATGAAGAGGTCTTCCCACTAAAAAAAGGGAAACAGGGTAAGGAGATCGAGCAATTGCAGACGTTCTTACTTACTAAGTATGGAGCCCAATTTCCTAAATGGGGGATAGACGGTAACTGGGGAGAGGAAACAGAGACTAATGTGATAAAATTCCTAAAGAAAGATACCGTTAGCAAAATCTATTTTGAGAAAGCAGGGATAGGCAGATACAAGACAAACAAGTATAAATAATGGGAAAGAATATATTTGATAAGGCTGGTGACCTAATTCAGAAAAGCATAGGAGAAGACGGTCTGAAAACGGACGTGAGGATAACGCTTACTGACCAGAGCTACTATAAAATTGGACTAGCTATTTTCATTCCTGGTCTCGTGTTAATAGTGATGTTTTTTGCTATACGAGGTATTTCCAAAGCATAATGGCTTCACCGTATCCGATAGAAAGGTATAAAACACTCACTGCAGGAGAGGAATTCAATCTGCCTGACGGATGGGTCTTTTATTCATACAGGTGCGGCGAAGGGGCAACGGTGACTTACTCAAATTCTCTTGGTGAATCGCAGACAGACAATGAAAGCGGATCTTCTATCAACCAGTTTCCAAGTGGGTTTGAAGGAATTAAGTTTAAGGCGAATTCAGGTACGGTATTAATTAAATATTACTGATGGGACTAGGAAACTCTTTAGGATTTGGAAGCAAAAGTGGACATAGCCAAGGGGGGACGGGAACGGGAGGTTCATTCAATGGCAACCGTCCTATTACCCTGCCTGGAATTCTTAACCTTACTGGCAAGGTGCTTGGAGGCGATACCGTCACAACTTTCCTTGAAGGCCTATTTCCTGCTGAACCTCCTTTGAGTTTCCTCTCTGCTAGCAACGCTACGAGGATGTTTAATGCAGATCCTTCTGTAATTTTGAGTTTCTCAGCTATCAA
>DASVUU010000157.1:0-3580 GCA_036386935.1 Cytophagaceae bacterium
AATACCTTTTCTGTCTTCATTAAATCTTAGCGATTTATACCTTGCCAGCTTTCTGCGCGGTACTGAAGTGGTCTGACTATTATTTCGCTAGATTACATTAGCATGATTGGAGTGAGGGTTCCATTTAACAATACAACTCTACAATAGTTAGTATCAAATGCTATTAGGAGTACATTGTTCAGTGGCCGGAGGTATTGAAAACGCTTGTGTCATGGCACAAACGTTAGGAATAGACACCTTTCAGATATTTACCAAATCACAAAGGCAATGGAAGGAGAAAGCTTTCACAATCGAAGAAGGCTTGTCTTTCAAAGCCAAGATGAAGGCGACTGGGATCAAAATTGCTTTTTCTCATTGTAGCTATCTTTTTAATCTTGCTAGTACCAATGAAGAGCTTCGAAATAAATCAATCTTAGGCCTCGTTGCAGAGCTGCACAGGTGTGAATCCCTAGGCTTGCAATTTGCGGTGCTTCACCCTGGCGCCAATCGTTTATTGACGGAAACTGAGTCGATCCGACAAATTGCCGAAGGGCTCAAGTTGGTACTTGAACAGACTGCTGGTTTAAAAGCGAAGGTCGCCCTGGAAAATACCGCTGGACAAGGCGCTGCGATTGGCTATAAGATTGCCCACCTCCAAGAAATACTATCCATCGTAGGTTCAGAGAGAATGGGCGTTTGTATTGATACGTGTCATGCATTTGCCGCCGGGTATGATATCCGAGATGAAGCAGGTTTCGATAGTTTGATACAGGAAATCGATTCGCTGGTAGGGCTAGAGAAATTATGGGCCTTTCATGTAAATGATTCCAAAGGCGAACTCGGAAGTAGAATCGATCGGCACCACCACATCGGCCAGGGAAAAATGACATTAACACCATTTCAATACCTCCTGAAAAATTTTCCCCATATTCCCAAAGTATTAGAAACGGACAAAGACAACGAAATGGATGAAGTAAACCTCCAAACGCTGAGGTCTTTAATTGATTTGAAAGATATCTAGCAGTAACTCAGCAGTAAATCATGAAAACAATTACTATAAAGGGCTGGTTAACTTTTAGTAGTTTTTATTTTTATATATTCGGGAATGGTACAGTTTAAGATTCGTCATGTGACGACTTATCGTTATGATAATTATGTTCAGAATATAAAGAACATAATAAAACTATACCCTGTCGAAGATTCTCATCAACAGCTCATTTCACAAGAAATTAAAGTCACGGCAAATCCATACATCTCTGTAAGCCATGATGGCTTTGGTAATAAGTTTGGAATGTTTTCCCTAAGAGGTTCTTTCAATGAATTGAGCATTGACTCCGAAGTGGTAGTATCAACCGTAGAAAGGGATGTCGTTGCAGATGTATGTAGAACTTGGCAGAATTGGGATGACGTAAACCTGCTTTCTATCGACAATTCTTTTCAGGTATTTCTAAATCAAAAGGACTTTATCGGAATTAAAGAAATCATCTCTGTTGTCCAAAGCTTCAATGTTAGGAGTAAAATGCCTTTCCAGGTCATTAAGGAGTTTAATAGCTACATCTACCATAATTTCCACTATAACACTGGCGTAACTTCAGTCTTCACCACCTTAGCGCAAGTTTGGAATATGAAAGCGGGCGTCTGCCAAGACTTTGCCCATATATTGATCGTAATGCTAAGGCTTATAAATATCCCCGCCCGGTATGTAAGTGGCTATATTTGCCCAAACAAAAATGGGATGAGGGGCGATGGGGCATCGCACGCCTGGGTGGAAGCTTACTTGCCATACTACGGATGGCTAGGAGTGGACCCTACCAACAATTGCCTGGTCAATGAAAAACATGTGAGGCTAGCGGTGGGCAGGGACTACAACGACATCTCTCCTGTAAAAGGAGAATTTTGGGGCACGGCGAACCAATACCTTACTGTTGCAGTGACAGTCAGTTATGAAGAAAGTGAGAAAGTTCTCGCGACCGCGTCAGATCAAAACTAAAAGGCATTGACTTCAAAAAGAAGTTATTTTTAGCATTCTGTCTTCAAATTATTACCCTTCGTTCCAATAATCTTTGGAAACAGCCCAAATGATTGGTATTTTCAAGTCACTTTTCTAAAAAAGAAAATTTTTAAAAAACTTTAATAAATGGCCATCCGCATTGCAATTAATCATAAAACATATTACAAGTACGATAGGCTGGTTTCCCTGTCTCCCCACATCTTCAGACTGCGGCCCGCTGTTCACTCAAGAACTCCGATTGAGGCCTATTCAATAAAAATAAAGCCGGAAAACCATTTCATCAACTGGCAACAAGACGCCTTTGGAAATTTTCTTGCAAGGGTTGTATTTCCTGAGAAGACGCGAGAGTTATCAGTAGAGGTAGAGGTCATTGCAGATATGGTGGTGATCAATCCATTTGACTTTTTTGTGGAGGAATATGCAGAACATTTTCCCTTTCAGTACGACGAGCAACTTAAAAAAGAATTGCAGCCTTATCTCGAACTAAGTGAGGATGGGCTTTTATTGGGTGAATTTATAAACACTCAGAACATAGAAAAAAGGCCAATCGTTAATTTTTTGGTAGGTGTAAACCAGAGCATTTATAATAAGATTGGATACAACATTAGGATGGAAGTAGGGGTGCAAACCTGCGAGGAAACGCTCACTAAAAACCTTGGCTCGTGCAGAGATTCGTCTTGGCTGTTGGTACAGGTGTTGAGGCGCCTAGGCCTGGCCGCTCGTTTTGTTTCCGGCTATTTGGTTCAGCTAACGGCCGACGTAAAACCACTTGAAGGTCCATCGGGCCCAGAAAAAGATTTTACAGATTTGCATGCGTGGGTAGAGGTTTACATACCTGGAGCCGGTTGGATAGGACTAGACCCTACATCAGGCTTATTTGCAGGAGAAGGACATATTCCTTTGGCTTGTACACCAGACTTCAGAAGTGCTGCGCCAATCACTGGTGCCACAGACAGGTGTGAAACGAATTTTTCATTTGATAATACCGTTACTAGAATACACGAAGACCCACGCGTAACCAAGCCCTACTCAGAAGACCAATGGAATGCCATTGTTGCACTCGGAAATAAGGTGGACAAGGTTCTTTTAGAGAACGACGTGCGAATGACCATGGGAGGAGAGCCTACTTTTGTATCTATTGATGACATGGAGGCACCCGAGTGGAATACTGACGCAGACGGCGAGATGAAGCAAAGGCTTGGTCGCCAATTGATGGGCAGGTTGAAGGAAAAGTTCGGGCCAAAAGGCTTGTTGCACTTTGGAATTGGCAAATGGTACCCAGGGGAGCCAGTACCCAGGTGGAATTTGAGTTTGTACTGGAGAAAGGACGATAAACCCTTCTGGAACAATACCTCCTTGATGGCGGATGAAAACCAAGTGTACAATTTCACTGACAGCGATGCTGGAAGGTTTTGCGAACTATTATCTCAATATCTGGCAATAGGGAATGAATACTCAGTGCCCTGTTATGAGGATTTGTACTACCTCATGTGGGAAGAATCTAAGCTTCCGCTGAACGCCGATCCTTTGACATCTTCACCAAAAGATACGTTAGAAAGGCAAAAGCTTGCTCATTTATTGACGAGTGAT
>DASVUU010000158.1:0-2644 GCA_036386935.1 Cytophagaceae bacterium
CTAGCAGATATGAAAAATTTTGAAGCTCTATATAGGCTCAGTATGTTCAGAGAATTAGAATTTAAGTTTCATGACATACTCTGCGCCAATAGCAAATAATTTCTAGGCATAAAATGAAGTGGCCGACTTTAGTACTATTTGATCATTCAATAAATATATGCTAATTCAATCACAAAAAAAATAGTGGCCCGTCAATGTTTTTAAAAATAACGGTTAATGTTTTTAAATATATTTGTGGTTTAAAATATATAAAAATTTAGCTTGTTATATTTTTTAGGCATATTTTCTGCTGCGCTAATCGGACGAGTCCTTAATACACGCTCAGTTGCCGCCAGGTAAAACCTACTCTGTCCCTGTTTCTGACAAATACACATGTCGTAATCGCTAAATTATTTATTTTATAAAACTTGCTTTCATGAAAATTATATCACTAATTTTGACCGCCTTAAATACTTTTAGTTTCTGAAGCTATCAGAAATCAAGTTCAACAGCACGCTGCGGATATTAGAACGAACGCAGCGAACAATGATAAACAAGTTCATCCGGGAAAGCCGAAAACCGTATTTAAAATAGTAGGCGTCTTTAAAATTTTTTAAGCATGAAAACAGAATTATCTCTATTATTTCTAATCGTTACCATGTATTGTAGAGCTCAGACTCCACAAAACTATACAACCTTTGAAGGAGTGAACCTCAGTTTGTACAAGTATGAGGGAGCTAAAACGATGGTACTGGCAAATTCAAATAGCCTAGATGCTGCTACAATGACAAAGTGGGTGAATGCCATGGATGGTACTTACAATTTCTACGAATCGGCTACAGGAAGACAACCATCGGTCAATAGTGCGACTTACATCAATAACCGTTCAACTCTTGCTAAAGTAGATAAAACATGCGGTGCAGGCTGCGGATACTTAGGGGCAACAGGGATTGAATTGCAAGCTGATTACTTCGATGACTTTTACTATGATTTGCTCAACTATAACCAATACAGCCAAGAACCTTTTTACGAATTTGGCCGAAATTTTTGGTTCTATTTTAATAAACTGGATTATACGTCTAATGATCCAATAGTTACTGGATATGCTGTTTTCATGCGCTTCATGGCTATGGAACATTTGGGCTTACAAGGAGCAAACTTTAATAGCTGGACATTTACTCAATTTAAAGACAACGTGAAGGGATTATTGGCTACCTATATGGGTGATCCTAGTTTAAACTGGAACAATACGCTTGGAGTAGGGCAAGGGATTCCGGGTTCTTCACTAGGAGCTACAGATTTATTTGCCTCATTCTGTTGGTACTTGAGAGATACGTACGGAGAAACTTGGGTGCAAAACGTGTGGAAGCATGCAGGAGAAAGGCCCGACAGGCTTACTACACAAGATGCTGTCGATAATTTTATTATTGCATCTTCATTAGCTGCGAAGGTAAATCTAACTTCTTTGTTCCAAACATGGAAGTGGCCTATTTCAAACGATGCCATTAATTACCTAAGTACCGTCGATTATAAGAATTACAGAAATGCTGATAATCCTGCAAATACAGTATCTGGAATAGACTTTAAATACTATGAAGGTGATTCATGGTCAAAGGTCCCGGATTACTCTGTACTGACGCCTGTGAAATCTGGTGTTGATACCAATTTTGTGCTGACTTCTAGAAATAGAAATGATAATTTCGGGTATTCCTATTCTTCTTACATCAATATTCCGGCCGATGGCAACTACACCTTTTACACAAGTTCTGATGATGGCAGTAAGTTGTATATAGGCACGCAACTGGTCGTAGACAACGATGGCTTACATGGAAGCCAGGAAAGATCTGGCAGCATTGGATTGAAAGCTGGCAAGCACGCTATTAACGTTGATTTTTTTGAGCGGGGTGGGGGTGAACTTTTAGAAGTTTCGTATTCGAGTTCTACGATTTCAAAAAGGAAGATCCGTGGAAATGAATTGTTCAGAATACAAGCGCCAACGAACAGAAATCCTGAGAATCCTACTACCGTTGTAAATGGGCTAAGCTACAAATACTACGAGGGCTTAGACTGGTCAACTATTCCTAATTTCAGTTCTCTAAATAGCCTTGCGGAAGGAAACATTGAGAACTTCTCACTAGCTACAAGAAAAAGAGACGATAACTTTGGATATGCCTTTACTGGATACATAGAAGTGCCTACTGACGGCTCCTATACATTCTACACCAATTCGGATGATGGTAGTAAATTATACATCGGTACCACATTAGTTGTTAACAATGACGGCTTACATGCTGACATCGAGAAGTCGGGAGTTATCGGATTGAAAGCTGGTAAACATGCAATAAGGGTTGACTTTTTTGAACGCGGAGGTGGCGAGGTCTTAGGGGTGAAATATGAGGGACCTGGAATTTCTAAGCAAGCAATCCCGTCTAATAAATTATATAGAACGGGCGGACCTTCCCTTAGAGACTCTGAGAATCCTGGGTCTGTGACTTCCGGACTTACCTATAAATATTTTGAAGGTACAGGATGGAGTACTGTAGAAAACTTTGCCTCACTTTCGCCGATCAAAACTGGAACTTTAGCTAATTTCTCTTTGGCTCAAAGAAATCGTAGTGATGACTTTGGAATTGAGTTCAATGGTTATATTAAAATTCCTGCGGAT
>DASVUU010000159.1:0-2453 GCA_036386935.1 Cytophagaceae bacterium
AAACTTTACTTTTTTACCTGCTGCTGCTTTTGTAGAACACAAACCAGGGAGCGCCTTATTGAAAGCTACAACATTAGCTGCCGCTTCACCTATAGCTCTTCCTTGGTCTGTGTAAGCGCTATTGGAAAGAGGGGGTATAGATGAAACCAATATATTTGCCTTGGGATACCACTCGGCACATTTATCAATGAGATTCGTTATACCTGCATTGATTACACCTGCTTCATTAAAACCTTCTGTTGCGCCACCTTTCAATGCCCAACCAGCATCATTGGTCCCGGCCAAAATTACGATGATATCAGGTATATTAGTCGGTTGTGCGTCATGAAACTTCCCTACTTGGTATCGTATATCTTTTGTTTGATTACCAGGGAAGCCGGCATGGTTGCCATCATAAGCAGTTACCGGACTTCCATTAGCAAGCGTATCTTGGTTTGGGCCAATCATATCATATTTGATACCATCAGCGGTCAACAAATCACAGAACTTGGGGCGCCACATGGCATTTTTGAACCAACTAGTTGTAGATTCACCTACTGGCAAAATACGCGTCTGTGCATAGCCACACTCAATACAGAAAAGAGCGACCAAAAAGAGTAAATTTTTTTTCATTTGTATGTTGGTAAAATATTTAATAATAAGGCTAGCCAATAAGGGTAATGCGTACCTCTTTGAGCTTAGATTAAGGTTATATTGATGGGGATGCAGGTTTCAAATTACTGAATGGCCTCCATCCAAGGACTTATGGATTTCCATATAATTTGCTCTCTAGTTCAGCCGTTCCCTCATATTGATCACGCAAGTTTAGACAATCCGATTTTATATTGATCATGTAATTTATATATTTAATTCAAATTTTTCACTGAATAATTATAATATCCTCAAATTCTCTTCTAACACGAGACCTTTTAAAAGGGAGATTTGTAATGCTTAAATTCTTAACTTGATGACGATAACTTAGAATAATTGAAATCATTAGGACAGTTCCCCATTAGTCAAATCGTGGTTTCCTCACTGAAATGGTTAGTGATATGCTCAACCATCGGACTGCTCTCCGGAAGTGCCTCTGCCCTATTTCTAACGTCCTTAGATTGGGTAACTAATTGGCGTGAAGGTCACTTTTGGATCATGGCCTTCCTCCCAGTAGCAGGATTGCTTATTGGACTGCTCTATCACCATTTGGGAAAAGAGGTAGAAGGCGGAAATAATCTATTACTATCTGAAGTCCAAAGTCCTCAAAAGACAATACCGTTGAAGATGGCACCATTGGTATTAATAAGTACACTCATTACTCATCTATTTGGCGGGAGCGCGGGACGCGAAGGTACAGCAGTCCAGATGGGTGGATCACTGGCTGACCAGCTGAGCAAACCGTTAAAACTATCTATAGAGGATCGAAGAATAATTTTAATCTGCGGTATTAGCGCTGGTTTCG
Organism: Cytophagaceae bacterium; assembly: GCA_036386935.1. GTDB lineage: Bacteria > Bacteroidota > Bacteroidia > Cytophagales > Cytophagaceae > DASVUU01. Next base: position 1,436 of record DASVUU010000159.1, read on the forward strand.
CCTCTGTTTTTGGTACACCCTTCGCGGCAATAGTTTTTTCCTTGGAATTAATATCTATTGGGAAGCTAAGCGTTCGCGCGGTCGTTCCTAGTGTTCTATCAGCATTTACAGCAGACCTGATTTGCGATTCCTGGGGCATTTATCATACATCTTACAGGCTAGGCCTAGCACCCGCTCTAAGTGCCATTAACGTCATATATTGTTGCGGCGCAGCAATATTCTTTGGGCTCGCTGCGAGATATTATATTGCCTTGGTGGACGTGATTTCCCGATTTGCTAAAAGGCTCATAGCTTATGCGCCGCTTCGACCGGCCCTGGGAGGAATAATAGTAGCGGGTGCAGTTTTTGCATTAGATACAACTAAATATATCGGATTAGGTATTCCCACCATCATAAGTGCTTTTAAAACTCAACTCCCGCCTTATGATTTCCTATTGAAGATGGTTTTCACCGCCGTAACGTTAGGTTTTGGATTTAAAGGCGGCGAGGTTACACCCTTATTCTTTATTGGCGCCACTTTAGGAAGTGCTCTTTCAATAATAATACCTCTTCCTTTCTCTCTACTCGCAGCTATTGGATTTGTCGCAGTTTTTTCTGGAGCGGCTAAAACTCCAATTGCATCTACCCTTATGGCTATGGAGCTATTTGGCATAGAATACGGAATGTTTGCAACAATTGCATGTGGCGTCGCCTATTACTTCTCCGGTCCTACAGGAATTTATGAAGCGTATGACCAAACTTCTATGAATAAAACCAAGTAGGCGCCCTACTCGGTCTCGGTCGAAATAATACTCCATTTACTCAGTGCACTCATTGGAACCCAAACTTTTTTGTTGTTAGCTTGATTCACATAAGCCCAATTTCCTTTGAATTTTGTAATCGTTCCAGCTATCGCTTTTCCTGAAACAGTTGTAGCTACAGTGTCTCCTATCTTAAAGCCATTAACTTCTGTTGTATTATTTAGTTGGACATATTCACTTGCCTTTTCAAAAACTTTAGCACTCTTCATTGTGGCATT